>NZ_JABUMQ010000007.1:0-80931 GCF_013336645.1 Myxococcus sp. CA039A
GTGTGCCATGTGCCGCGAAGGGTACCGGCGTTCCCCACCGCTGTCACAACCCGAGACGTCTCGTCACTCCTCCTGGTGGCGCAGCGCTCGCACGGCGGCGCGCAGGCGGCTCCGCCCGCGGTAGAGGTGCAGGATGTGGAACACCGCCAGGGCCACGAGGCAGAGCACGCCCAGCGTCACATAGCGGCGGATGAGGTCGCCCTCCTGCCAGCCGTGCTCATCCACCAGTCGGCTGGGGTCGCTCAGGCCCTGGCCCTCCATGCGGCCGAACGGAATCTCCTCCGCGTTCGTCCTCGCCCTCCACCAGGTGAGGAAGCCGTCCCAGAAGGACAGCGCGCCAATGGGCACCAGGCCCCAGCGCAGCGCGCGCACGTGCAGGTAGCTGCCGGGCCGCACGTAGAAGCACCCCATCAGCACCGTGCCCAGCACCAGCATCCCCCCGTCACCGCCGAAGATGACGAGCGGCAGCGTGCTCGACATGGGCAGGCCCACGGTGCAGACGAGCTGGCAGGTGAGCAGCACCACGCCCCACGTCACCCACGCCCAGCGGCGCAGCTTCCAGCCAATCCAGGTGAGCGCTCCGAGCGCGCCCGCGAGCGCCAACGCCAGCGAGTACCATCGCTCCGAGCCCATGGAGGTCACCCAGAGCGACGGCACGGCGGGGATGCCGCACAGCCACGCGGTGACGGCGTGCCCCAGCTCATGCACCAGCATGGTGAACAGCCGGACGATGAAGCGCAGCGAGCCGGTGGCCCCCAGATAACCCACGAGCAACGCCACGGGCACGACGATGAGCCGCAGCCGCAGCTCGTGTACGGCCTGTTCGTCGGCGGCGTCGAACGCGGCGGTCTCCAGCGGATGCGCGTCCGAGCGCAGGTCCGGTGGCGGCGCGAGCCAGGCGGGGTCCACCTCGAAGGGCGCGGGTTCCGGGGCCTGCGGGTCCGCTGCCGCCGCGGCGCGCTCCTGCTCGGCCCTGCGCGCCGCACGGGCCTCCGCTCGGGCGTAGATGATGCCGCAGCGAGGACACTCCGCCCCCTCCACGCGGGGCGCCTGACAGCCGGGGCAGGTGAGGGCGGAGGCGGGGCGCACGCGGAGGAGCCTACCGGCCCGCGCGGTCCGGAGGGAACGGGGGAGGCTTGACGCGCATGGCGCGCCTCGACGAAGTGGGAGGCATGTCCACGCTGGATGCGAAGACCCGGGGTCGCACCGCGCCGGGTCGCCTGCGCGCGCTCGATGCATACCTGTGCCGCTTCGAGCCCCGGTTGCTGTCGCGTGTCGATGGCGCCTGGGCCCGGGCCGTCTTCGTGGACGTGGGCTTTGGTGAGCACCCGTGGACGACGCTGGAGAGCGCGGAGGCGTTTCGCGTGCTCCAGCCGGAGCTCACCGTCATCGGCGTGGAGCTGGAGGAGGCGCGCGCCCTGGCCGCCCAGGTCCATGCGGGCTCGCGCACGCACTTCCGGCAGGGGGGCTTCGAGCTGCCGCTCTCGGCGGACGAGCCGGCGCGCCTCGTGCGGGCCATGAACCTGCTGCGTCAGGGACCGGCCGAGCGCGTCTCCGACGTGCACCATGCCCTGGGTCGATTCCTGCTCCCGTCGGGGCTGCTCGTGGAGGGGAGCTCGGACCCGGAGGGTTCGGTGCTCACCGCGCACCTGCTGCGTCGAGCGTCGGCGGACGGGGACGCGCCCCCCATGCGCGAGGCGCTGCTGTTCCACACCGACTTTCGCAATGGCTTCGCGCCCCTGCTGTTCCGCGACTGGCTGCCCCGGGACTTGCGCCGTCGCGTGCGTCCTGGCGAGCCCATGCACACCTTCTTCCAGGCGTGGATGGAGGCCTGGAGACAGGCGCGCGAGGCGGGACACACCTCGCCCCCCGACGCCTTCCGTGAGTCCGTCACACGCCTGGGGACGCGACTGGGCGGGGTGGCCACGGACGCGTGGCTGCTCGACTCGGGCTATCTCGTGTGGCGGCCGGAGGGCGGCGTGAGCCCCTGACGCGCGGGGCCAGCCGCTCGCGCCACGGCCCCGCGTGGCGCGACCTCACCCCATGGGTCGTCGCGCGTCGGTGGGTCGTCGCGGCGGACCCGGTCGGATGTTCCGGGGCCGAAGGGCCTGGGGGAATGGGCCCGCGGAACAATGGACGCGAAGTGGACAGGGGCAAATGGTGGGGGGGGCGGCTATGTTGCGTGCCCAAGGTATGAAACGGCACATCCTCTCACTCCTCACCGCCGGGCTCGCCGCGGCTACCGCGACGCCTGTGTCGACCCAGGCTTCAGGTGTCGGCGCGCATGCCCAGGCCACGGCCCGCAGGGCGCCCCCGCGCCCGCGCAGGCTGGAGGACGTGGAGAGACTGGAGACGGCTCAGGTGGAGGCAGAAGACGTGAAGGTGGAACAGGCGGCGCGCCCGCGCGTGGAGGGGCGGCCGTCCGCGTTGCTCTTCTCCGCGAGCTTCTACGGCACGCTCGCCGCCGCGCGCTGCTTCGGGCGCAATGGCATTGACGTCACGGTGGCCGACCCCGGCCGTCTGGGCCCCGCGAGCTGGTCCCGCTTCGTCGGGCGGCGCGTGCAGTGTCCTCCCGAATCCCAGCCCGAGGCGTTCATGGAGTGGCTGCTGGACTTCGGCCGGAGGGAGCCGCATCGGCACGTGCTGTACCCGACGAGCGACGAGCTGGCGTGGCTGGTGTCTGTCCATGCCCGGGAGCTGTCCCAGTACTTCCACCTCTATGACCCGGGCGTGGAGGCGGTGTACGGGCTGCTCAACAAGCGCAAGCTCTTCGAGGCGGGCCAGGCGGTGGGGCTGACGCTGCCGCGCACCTGGTTCCCCGAGTCCGAGGCGGACCTGGAGGCCATCGCCCGCGAGGCGCGCTTCCCGGTCCTCATCAAGCCGACGACGCAGATTCTCTACTCCACGCACGTCAAGGGCCTGCCGGTGGCGGAGCCGTCGCAGCTGGTGGAGGAGTACCGGGCCTTCGCGCGCGACGGGTATGCGCCCATGCTGGTGAACTTCGACCCGGCGGTGGCGCGGCCGATGGTGCAGGAGTTCCATCCGGAAGCGGCGCAGGGCATCTACAGCCTGTCGGGCTTCGTGGACGAATCCGGTGAGCTGTTCGAGGTGCGGGGCGCCATGAAGGTGCTCCAGCGTCCGCGCCGGCTGGGCGTGGGCGTGTGCTTCGAGTCCGCGCCGGTGCGCCAGGACCTGTCGGACGGCCTCAAGCGGCTGTGCCAGAAACTGGGCTACCACGGTGTCTTCGAGGTGGAGTTCATCCAGACGAAGGACGACTTCCTCCTCATCGACTTCAACCCGCGCTACTACGGGCAGATGGGCTTCGACATCGCGCGAGGACTGCCGCTGCCGCTGATGGCCTACCACGCGGCGCTGGGTGACAAGCCCGCGCTCCAGGGCGTGGTGAAGGCGGCGCGCGAGTGGACGGGGAAGGGTGAAGTGTTCTGCAACCGGATTGCGTTGGAGATGTTGCTCAACCTCCAGCGGCTCTCAGGCGCGCTCCCCGTCGACGAGGCACGTCAGTGGCGGCGTTGGCTGGGTGAGCACCGGGACGTGGCGGTGGATCCGCTCATCGACTCGGATGACATGATGCCCACGGCGGTGGAGGTCGCGCAGATTCTCTACGGCTCCGCGCGCCACCCCCGCGCCTTCCTCCGGATGATGGTGCTCAACCGGTAGTCCTCCGGGCCGCCCGCTTCAGACGCGGGCGGCCGTGAGGCTCAGGCGGCTTCCGTCTTGCTGGGAGTCGCCGCCGCGCCCGTCACGGTGTCGAGGGCAATCTGGTCCTCGAACGTCTCCGCCCGGCGCAGTAGCAGTTCCTTCCCGTCGTCCAACGCGATGATGGCGGGCTGGGGATAGGAGAAGGACGTGGCGAACGGCACGAAGTAGGCGCCCGCATCCATGATGGCCAGCGTGTCGCCCTCGGTCAGCTCCGGCAACCGCTTCGCGTGGTAAAGCGTGTCGCCCGGCGTGCAGATGGGCCCCACCACCGTGTACACGCGCGACGCGGGCGCATCCGGCCGGTCGACATGGAAGAGCTGGTGGTACTCGTTGCGCACGCACTCGGCATGGTTCACGCCCGCATCGAGCACCGCCCAGGTCCGGTCGTCACCCTGCTTGAGCGTGTGCACGCGGCCCAGGAGCAACTGCGTGTCGCCCGTCATGGCGCGCCCCGGCTCCAGGAAGATGCGCGGACGCTGGCGGCCCCGCCGCGCGTAGTGCGACTCCACCAGCTCCACCGCGAGCGCCACATAGCGGGAGATGCCGAGCGCCCCTTCCGGGTCCGGCGCGGGCACGTCGCGGAAGAAGGTGAGGTTGAGCCGCCAGTCGCGCTCGGCGATGTGCTCCACCGACGGCGTGCAGAGGCTGCCGCCCAAATCCAGCACCTCCAGATCCAACCCCAGCTCCTGGTGCAGCGTGTCCGTGAAGGCGAGCACCGCCTCCACGAAGCCGGTGAACTCGCCCTCCGTCCGGATGGTGGCGCCCCGGTGCGCGTGGAGCCCCACGACGTCCAGGTGTGACGACGCACGCGCCTGCGCATACGCCCGCAGCGCCGCGCCCCCGGCGATGGGCGTGCCGAACTGCGCCGCCCAGCCACTGTCCGTGCTCACCCGCAGCGCCACGCGGGGGCGCTTGCCCAGCTCGGCCGCGATGCGCGCGAACGTGCCCAGCTCCTCCGCGTGATTGGCGGCCAGCAACTGGATGCCCCGGGAGATGGCCTCTCGCACCGAGGCCTCCGACTTCACCGGGCCGTTGTAGACGATGCGCTCGGGCGCCACGCCCAGCTTCAGCGCGAGCCACAGCTCGTAGGCGGAGATGATTTCGGCGCCCACGCCCATGCCGTGCAGCACCGACAGCACACCCGGAATCGGGTTCGTCTTGTACGAGTAGAACACCTCGCAGCCGCCCGCCCGTCCCTGAGGCACCGCCAGGAAGCGCTCCACGTTGCGCCGCAGCGCCGCCAGGTGCACCACGTGCAGTGGCGAGCCCCAGCGCTCCACCAGCGCCTTGAGCGGCACACCCTCCAGGCACAGGCCCTGGCCGGTGCGCTGCTCCAGCCCCCAGTACGACGCGGGAATCTCCGTGCGCTTGGGCGCCATGGCCCGCTGGAGCACCGGCCGCAGCGTCTGCTTCATCTGCCGCTTGGCCGTTCCGACGAGGCGATTCTTCAAGCTCATGAGACCCGGCCCTGCTTCGGCAACCGCAGCGGCAGCCGCTTGGCGACGTCGAAGGGCAGCGCGCGCATCAACAACTGCAGCGCGCGGTACTCCAACACGCCGTTCGTCTTGCGGTACTTGCCGTGAATCATCTCGTTGGACTGCATCACCAGCGTGCCGTCCTTGCCCAGGTTGTGCATCAACGAGGGCCGGCCCGTGCGGTAGTGCAGGATGGGCCGGTTGACGTAGACGTGGCCGAAGGCGCGGATGCCGCGCAGGTAGAAGTCCACGTCCTCGTAGACGGGGATGGACGCGTCGAAGCCGCCCAGCGCGGAGAAGTGCTCGCGGCGCACCATGCAGGCCGAGTTCACGTACAGCGTTCCGCGAAAGAGGATGTGCGCCACCGTCCACGCGCTGTTGGGCGTCGTGGAGCCCACCTTGGCGGCCCACTCGAAGTACTCGCTCTTGTCCTTGAGCCAGTCCGCGTCGTCGCCGAAGGGCACCACCCAGCCCACCGCCACGCCCGCGTCGGGACGCGCGTCCAGCGCGCTCACCATGGCGTGCAGCGCGCCGTCCGCCAGCATGTCGTCGTCATCCAGGAAGTGCAGGTAGCGCCCGCGCGCCAGCGTCACGCCGTGGTTGCGCACCACCGCCGGACGGCCCTTGGAGGGCGGGTCGTTCACCACGTAGCGCACGCGCTCATCGCCCAGCCCCTCCACCGACGCCCGAGCGGTGCCCTCGGGCGTGTCATCCAACACGATGACCTCGACCTGGACTCCCTCCTGGCGAAGCACCGAACGGATGGCCTCCACCACTTCCTTCTCTCGTCGGTGGGTGGGCATCACCACCGAGACATCGATTGCGGACATGTCAGACTTATACGCGCTGGCGCCGGGGGCCGGGAAGACGCCTTGGTGTTCCACCGCGCGCGCGGCTTGCGCGGCTGCCTGCCCGCCGCGCAAGGTGTGCGGGCCCGCGCGTTCTCAAACTGGATGAGGTTGAGAAGCGGCGTCCAGGAGGGACGCCCACTCGTCAGGGGGTGACGCGGTCTTCAGTAGCTCGCCACCGCGAACTCGAAGTCGTCCGTCTCCCACCCGGGGTCTTCACCGACCTGCCGGGAAAGCCTCGCTGGCAGGACAGGCCTGTCCGGGTTGGCGGCGCGCGCGCTCAAGGTCCGAGTCCCCAGCCGCTGGTCGTCCCACGCACCCCCCACGAAGGCGGAGAAAGGCGCGACGTCCTCGGTCTCCAGTTCGGCGTGGGCGAGCCGGTCCATCCAGGGCTGCAGGCAGTCTCGGGCCATGTGCTTCCGCCTTCACGTGGGAGTCACCCGAGAATGTTTGCAGTCGCCATGCCATGCCCTCCCGTCGGGGATGCGTCCGGGGCGCGACATGACAGACTGTCAGGGCGTGGCTCCCTGGCCGCGGGGCATCCTGACACCCGCGTCCGACTTGACGCCGGGCGGGCCGCCGGAGAGGAACTTGGACGGACATGGCCCTCCTGCTGGCACACGAAGTCGAAGCCCCTCGCCCGTGCAGCTACCTGCCCGAGCAGCAGGCGTCGTTGGAGAACCTGGTGATGCAGGACGTGTCACCGGAGGAGTACGAGCACCTGCTGGTGCGCGGCTGGCGTCGGTTCGGCCCGCTGTACTTCCGGCCCGCCTGCGCCACCTGTGGCGAATGTGTCTCGCTGCGCCTGCCGGTGGAGGGCTTTCGTCCCAATCGCAGCCAGCGACGCGCCCGGGCGGCGTGCGCGCACCTGCGCGTGGAGGTGGACGTGCCCCGCGTGGACGACGAGCGGCTGGCGCTCTACCGGGCGTGGCACGCGGAGCGCGAGTCCTCGCGGGAGTGGGAGCCCTCGCCGCTCACCTTGCGCGAGTACTCGCTCCAGTTCTCGTTCCCCCATCCCTCCGCGCGCGAGGTCGCCTTCTACGACGATGGCGCGGAGGGCGGCCCGAAGCTGGTGGCGCTGGGCATCTGCGACGAGACGCCGCGCGCGTGGAGCGCGGTGTACTTCTTCTACGACCCGGCCTGCGCGGCCCTGTCGCTCGGCACCGCGAACGTGGTGTTCCAGGTGGAGCTGGCGCGCGCTCGCGGCATCCCCCACGTGTACCTGGGCTACCGCGTCCAGGCGTGCGCGTCGCTGCGCTACAAGGGCGGCTTCCGGCCGCATGAGTTGCTCGTGGGGCGGCCCGCGCTGGACTCGGCCCCCACGTGGGAGATTCCGGCGGTGGCGCCCGAGCCGACCTCCGAGCCGGACGGCACCCCGTAGCGCTCGCGTCAGCCCGCGTTCAAGAGGGCCCGGTCGAAGTGCTCGCGCAGCCGGCGGGCGTATTCCTCGGGTGCGACGCGCGAGTACTCGCCATGGCCCGCGCCCTCGACGACCCACAGGGACTTGGGCTCACAGGCCGCGCGGAAGAGGCTGGCCTGGAGCTTGGCGGGGGCGTCCGGGTCCACGTCACCGTTGACGAGCAGGAGCGGCCGGCCCTGGAGCTGGCACATGCCGTCGATGGGGCGCACCGCGTCCACGTCCACGCCCGCGTGCCGCAGCGTCCACAGCACCGGCTCCGCGCTGAAGGCGCCCCACCGGCCATAGCCCGAGTACACGTCCGCCTCCAGGGCGGGATACGCGCCCGCCGCGACGACCGCCTTCACGCGGACGTCCGTCTCCGCCACCAGCAGCGCGGTGGTGCCACCCATGGAGAACCCGAAGAGGCCCAGCCGCGCCGGGTCCACGTCCTGGCGCTTGGAGACGAAGTCCAGCGCGGCCGTCACGTCGCGCCGCTCGCCGTCGCCCCACGTCACGCGGTCTCCGCCGCTCTCTCCATGCGCGCGCAGGTCGAACAGCAGCACGCCATAACCCGCTCGGGCGAGCGCGCGAGCCTCGAAGAGCAGCTGCGCGCGGTTGTCCGCGAAGCCATGCACCAGCACCACCGCCGCCCGGTTTCGCGACGGCACGTACCAGCCGCGCAGCGTCAGCCCGTCGACGCTGGAGAAGCTCACGTCCTCAAGGCCAGAGAGCTCCGGTGAGGCGACGGGCCGCTCCACCGGCACATGGGGCGGATGCAGCAGGCCCTGCCCGATGCGGTGGCCGCGCACCGCGAGGAAGCCGCCGGCGGCGAACACGCAGAGCAGGGACGCCACGAAGACGAGGACGCGCGAGCGGAGTGGGTTTTTCACGAGAGGAGTGGAAGGCGTGGGCGCGCGCGAGCCTAGCCGAGTGGCCCGGCTGTGTGCGTCAGTCCGGTGGCTCGCGTCCCGTGAGGGCGAGCGGCCCGTTCGTCTTGTTGGCGGGTATGCCTCCTTGGGTTACGGTGCACCCGCCTTCTGGGGAGTGGGGGCTGGATGCTGCAACCGGTGCCACGAGACGCCTCGAAAGACCCCCGCCGGAAGCGCGTGCTCTTCACGCTCGTGTTCATGGGCGCTGGCGGTATCGAGCGCTCGGTCTGCAACATCCTGGCGGGCCTGGACTCCGAGCGCTTCGCCACCCGGCTGTTCTTCCACCACCGCCCTCCGCCGGACCGCGAGGACCGACTGCCCCGGAACACCGAGGTCGTCTGGGCCACCGACTCCTACGACTACCATCGGCAGAGCCTGCCGGTGTACCTCTGGCACCTGCTGCGCCATGCGCGCGAGGCCGACGTCATCGTCGCGGGCCAGGAGGGCCGTGCCGCGCTGCTGGCCTGCCTGGCGGGCAGGCTGCTCAACAAGCCCGTCGTCGGGATGATCCACTTCGACTGGGGCGCCTTCCATCGCGAGCAGCCGCGCCGACAGCTCTGGGGCCTGCGCCTGCTGTATCCGCGCATGAACCGCATCGTCGCCTGCGGCCATGACACCGCCCGGTCCTTCCAGTCGCTGGTGCCCGTGCCCGAGGAGCGACTCCAGGTCATCCCCAACTTCGTGGATGGCGACGTCGTGCGCGCCGCCGGGGAAGGGCCGCTGCCCGACTGGGCCCCGGCCGTCTTCGACAAGCCCGTGGTCATCGCCGTGGGACGGCTGGAGCCCCAGAAGGGCTTCGACGTGCTCATCCGCGCCCATGCTCTCGCGCGAAAGCGGGGCGTGGACCAGCACCTGCTCATCCTCGGGGTGGGCTCGCTGGAGGCCGACTTGAAGGCCCTGGCCCGCTCGCTGGGCGTGGAGTCCACCGTCTTCATGCCGGGGTTCGCCGCCAATCCGCACGCGCTGATGCGAAAGGCCGCGGTGTTCGCCCTGTCCTCGCGCTTCGAGGGCCTGCCCATGGTGCTGCTGGAGGCGCTCGCCCTGGGGTGCCCCGTGGTCAGCACGGACTGTCCCTCCGGGCCGGCGGAGGTCCTGGAGCATGGCCGCCACGGGGTCCTGGTGCCCCTGGAGGACCCCCAGGCGCTGTCGGAGGCGCTGGGGCGCGTCGTCACCGACGAGGTGCACCGCAAGGATTTGTCCCGCCGGGCCCGGGCCCGCGCGGAGGAGCTGTCGGCGACGCGGGCCCTGGGGGCCTGGGAAGCGCTGCTGGCGTCCCTCTGAGGCCCCCTGGGGGCTTTTCCGTCCGGAGGCCCCGCCGCCCCGCGTTGGAAGGGGGCGCCCGGCCCGGGTGTTCTCCTCCGAGGCCCGCTGGGAACGGCGAGGGTGCAAGGAATCGCTTGCCGGCCCCGGGCGGCTTCACGAGGATTCGCCCCCATCATGACGACGACGAACGAAACGCAGGGCCTGAACTTCCTCCAGGAAATCATCGAGGAAGACCGGCGCGCGGGAAAGCACGGTGGTCGCGTGCTCACCCGCTTCCCGCCCGAGCCCAATGGCTACCTCCACATCGGCCACGCCAAGGCCATCTGCCTGAACTTCGGGCTGGCGAAGCAATACGGTGGCCTGTGCAACCTGCGCTTCGACGACACCAACCCCGTCACCGAGGACACCGACTACGTCGAGTCCATCCAGCGGGACGTGAAGTGGCTGGGCTTCGACTGGGACGACCGGAAGTTCTTCGCCTCCGACTACTTCCCCAAGCTCTACGACTTCGCCGTGCAGCTCATCAAGCAGGGCAAGGCGTACGTGTGCAGCCTGTCGGCGGACGAGATTCGCGAGTACCGCGGCGACTTCACCACGCCGGGCCGCGACAGCCCGTACCGCACCCGCTCCGTGGAGGAGAACCTGGACCTCTTCGAGCGCATGCGCGGCGGAGAGTTCCCGGACGGCAAGCACACGCTGCGCGCCAAGATCGACATGGCGTCCCCCAACCCCGTGTTGAGGGACCCGCCCATCTACCGCATCCGCCACGCGCACCATCACCGCACCGGCGAGGCGTGGCCCATCTACCCGCTCTACGACTTCGCGCACTGCCTGTCGGATGCGATTGAGGGCATCACCCACTCCGTCTGTACGCTGGAGTTCGAGAACCGCCGCGTGCTGTACGACTGGATTGTGGACAGCCTCATCCAGGGGGAGCGGCCGCATCAGTACGAGTTCAACCGGCTGAACCTCAACTACACGGTGATGAGCAAGCGCAAGCTGCTCAAGCTCGTCATGGAGAAGTACGTCTCCGGTTGGGATGACCCCCGGATGATGACCATCAGCGGCCTGCGCCGCCGGGGCTTCACGCCGGCCTCCATCCGCGACTTCGCCACGCGCGCGGGTGTCAGCAAGACGCAGCAGCTCATCGACATGGGCGTGCTGGAGCTGTGCATCCGCGAGGACCTGAACGAGACGGCCCCTCGCGCCATGGCGGTGCTGCGCCCGCTGAAGGTGGTGGTGGAGAACTACCCGGAAGGCCAGGAGGAGCTCCTGGAGGTGCAGAACCACCCGCAGAAGCCGGAGATGGGCACGCGCAAGGTGCCGTTCATGCGCGAGCTGTTCATCGAGGCGGAGGACTTCATGGAGGTCCCCGCCAAGGGCTTCTTCCGACTGGCGCCGGGCAAGGAGGTGCGCCTGCGCTCGGCGTACTTCATCACCTGCAAGGAGGTCATCAAGGACGCGGCCGGCAACATCACGGAGCTGCGCTGCACCTATGACCCGGCCACGCGCGGCGGTGACTCGCCGGATGGCCGCAAGGTGAAGGGCACGCTGCACTGGGTGCCGGGCAACGCGCCCACCGCCGAGGTGCGGCTGTACGACAGGCTCTTCTCCGTGGAGAGCCCGGACTCGGATGACGCGAAGGACTTCACCACCTTCCTCAATCCGGCGAGCCTGGAGGTCCTCAGGAACGCGCGCGTGGAGCCGGGCCTTGCCCAGGCGACGCCGGAGTCCCGCTTCCAGTTCGAGCGGTTGGGGTACTTCTTCGCGGACCCGAAGGACTCGCAGCCGGGCAAGCCCGTCTTCAACCGCACCGTCACCCTGAAGGACTCGTGGGTGAAGGAGCAGGGCAAGGGGAAGTAGTCCCCTCGCCGCTCAGGGTGTCGCCCCGTCCTTCGCGGGCGGCACCCTGCACGCGGCGTGGCCCAGGATGACGTCGCCGTCGACGGTGCTCGTGGGCGTGGGCGTCCAGCCCGCCGCGAGCCGGGCGTCGAGGAGTTCATCAGCGCTGGGTCGACGGTCCCACACGGAGACCGCGTTGATTCCGCCGAGTCAGGTGGTGTCGAAGACGAGGTAGCCGCCGTCCTTCCAGGGCAGCACCACGTCGTGGGTGAACTCGTCCTGCACCACCACTTCCGTCACGTCGCGCGGCGGCGTGCTGGCGAAGCCCCAGCGCACCACGTCCTGGAGCAGGGTGAGGGGCGCGAGCTCTCGCTCCAGCGCTGCTCGTTGCTCCAGGGGCAGGGCGGCCCGGTCTGTCAGCGGCACCATGCCTGGCAGCCTGTCAGGGGTGACCAGGACTCGCAAGCCGGAGCCGCCCCCGCGGCCGGGCGAGGGCCCGGTGGCCCGTTGACTCCGGGCGTCCGCGTCCCGACTTCTTGGCTGGGGGCATTTCCGTCCCCGGCTTCTCGGGAGGCGCCTCCACCATGGTCTGCTGCACGCTGCCGCGCTGGTGGCCCGTTCCCACACAGGCGGAGGTGGAGGCCATCATCCAGATGGGGGACCCCGTCCTGCGCAACCTCCACATCACCCAGACGTACCACGTGCTCGAGGTGGCCCTCACCGACGTGTTCGGCGAGGAGGACCTGAGCTGGTGTGGCTTCTCGACGTGGGCCTCGAAGACGGCGGGGGCCTTCATCCGCAAGGACGTGCTGCCAGGGGTGATGGCGCAGTTGCTGGAGCGGGCGGACGCGGTGACGCGCGGCTTCTCGGAGCTGCAGGACCGGCTCCTGGGCGCGTGGGGCGCGTCCGTGGGCATCCAGTACGTGCTGGCGCGCACGGTGGAGGACGTGCTCGACGAGGTGGCCCGTCACACCGCGCGCGGCAACCTGGTGGTCTTCCAGGAGCTGGGGCCGCTGTACACGGACCTCCTGGCGAACTTCACTGGCATGGACTCGCCCGAGCCGTCGCGAGTGGAGGCGGTGGTGTCGCGGCTGGCTCCGGGGCCTGTGGGTGAAGGCGGGCAGGACCTGCTCATCCGCGCGGTGCGGCACTACCACGAGGCGTGTTTCACCGAGGACCCGAAGGCCCACGCGGAGCTGATGTTCCTGGCCAACGCGCTGGTGGGCTACCACGAGCAGGCGCGGCTGCAGGGGCCCGTGGTCGCCGCGCTCAACGCGCCGGTGAAGGAGCTGTTCCTGGAGCACCTGGTCGCCTTCGTCCGGGCGGACCCGAATCCCCGGGCGCGCAGCCTGTCCGAGTGGGGCCTGCGGGAAGGCTTCGCGCCGCTGGCCCAGCGCCTGGAGCGGCTGTGGCGCGAGCTGGCGACGCGGATGCTGATGAAGATGGAGCTGCCGGACGTGACGCTGCGGCTGGGAGAGGACCTGCCCGCGCTGACGGCGGAGCGGGACTTCCCACCGGCCCTGGAGCGGCTGTCGCATCCGGAGCTGGTGGCGTTGATGGCGGCGCTGGACAGGTCCCCGGACGACACGGCGGGCAGCGCGGCGCGGGACTGGGGGAGCCTGTCGGACCGGATGAACATCATCGTGGACCTGTTCCGCACGCGGCAGCAGGACCGGCTCCTGTATGACCAGCCCTTCACGTTCCTCCAGGTGGATGCGTTCCAGCAGGGCCGGGTGCCGCACGGACGGCTGTGAAGCGCGCCCTCACCCCGGCGCTTCCAGCACCGGGAGCACGACGGTGAAGGTGGCGCCGCCGCCTTCCGTGCGCGTCACGTGGATGCGCCCCGCATGTCCCTCCACGATGTGGCGTGCCATCCACAGGCCCAGTCCGAAGCCTCCATGGTTGCGCGCGGAGACAGCTCGCTCGAAGCGTCCGAAGATGCGCTCGTGGTCCTCGGGGGCGACCCCGGGGCCATGGTCCACGACCGAGATGCGGACGCTGTCCTCCGTCGGAGCCACCGTCACCTCGACAGGCTTGCCCGCGCCGAACTTGAGGGCGTTGTCGAGCAGGCCCTCGACCAGCTGGTGCAGTCGCTCCGGGTCGAACCGACCCACGATGGAAGACGGGGCGTTCAACGTCACGGTGCTCTCCGCGCGCGCGGCCTTCTCCCGAGCCTCGTCCACGACCGCCTTCACGGTGGCGGTCGGGTCCACGTCCTGCCGCACCAGCTCCAGGCGGCCGGTGACGAACTCCGACACATCCAGCAGGTGCTCCACCAGCCGCGTCAGGCGCTGGAGCTGCTTCTCCGTCGTCAGCGCCCGCGCCCGCAGCAGCTCCTCCGGAGAGCGCTGACCGCCCTGGCGGTCCAGGCTTCGGAGCAGCGACTGGATGTTGAGGGCCAGGACACTCACCGGGGTGCGCAGCTCATGGCTGACGAGGCTGAGGAACTCGTCGCGCAGGTGCACGGACTCGAGCAGCTCCTCCTTCTCCAGCTCCTTGCGCGTCACTTCCCGGCGCACGCTGACCATCTCGAGCTGGGTGCGCACCCGGGCGATGAGCTCGCGCGCGGAGAAGGGCTTCACCAGATAGTCATCCGCTCCGCTCGACAGGCCCTCCACCGTGGACTCGTCGCCCGCGCGCGCGGAGAGCAGGATGATGGGGATGGCGCGCGTGCGTGGGTCCGCGCGGAGTTCTCGCACGAGGCCGAAGCCGTCCAGCACCGGCATCATCACGTCGGAGAGGATGAGGTCGGGCGGCTGGACGCGGGCCCGCGCGAGGGCCTCCTCTCCGTTCGTGGCTGTCTCGACATGGGGGAAGCGGCGCCCCAGCAGCCCCGAGACATAGCTGCGCAGGTCGGCGTTGTCGTCCACGAGGAGAATCCGGGAGGAGGCCAGCGCCAGGGGAACATCCAACTGGACGTCGTCAGCGGTCCGCGTCGCGTCCGGCGCCTGGGGCTGGAGCAGCGGAGCGTCGGAGGCGGACCAGCGCTGGGCCTCGTCGACGAAAGGGGCGGCCCACGCCGCCGACGAGCGGGAGCGGGGCTTGTGGTCGATTCGCTCCGGAGGCAGGTGGGCCGAGCCGCCCGGCAGCCGCACGGTGAAGGTGGTGCCCACGCCCAGCCGGCTCGTCACGGAGACGTCGCCCCCATGCAGCTTGACCAGGTCCTCCACCATGGCGAGGCCGATGCCCGTCCCCTCGTGGCTCCGACCCTGGGTGGCGCGCACGCGGTAGAAGCGCTCGAAGATGCGCGGCAGGTCCTCCTCGGGAATCCCCACGCCGGTGTCCTGCACGGTGAGGACCGCGCGCCCGTCCCTCCAGTGCATGCCCACGCGGATCTCCCCCTGGTGGGTGTACTTCACCGCGTTGGAGAGCAGGTTCAGGACAACCTTCTCCCACATCTCCGGGTCGACATAGACGGACTCGGGAAGCGGGGGACAGTCCACCCTCAGCCGCAGCCCCGCGCTGCCCACGGCGGACTCGAAGGCGCTCGCCAGGTTGCGAGTGAAGGCCGACAGGTCCGTGGGGACGTACGTGGCCTGCGTTCGCCCCGCCTCCATGCGCGAGAAGTCGAGCAGGGTGTTGACCATCTTGTAGAGCCGGAGCGCGTTGCGGCGCACCAGGTCGAGCTGCTCTTCGCCCAGGGCCCTGGGCGTCCTGGCCATGGCGTCCTCGATGGGCCCGAGGATGAGCGTGAGGGGCGTGCGGAACTCGTGGCTCACGTTGCTGAAGAAGGCCGTCTTGGCCTGGTCGAGCAGGGCGAGCTGCTCGGCGCGCTGGCGCTCCTGCTCGTAGGCGCGGGCGCTGGCGAGGCTGGCGGCGAGCTGCCGCGCCAGCAGTTGCAAGAAGCTCTGGTACTCGTCATCCAGCGCACGCAGCGGACTGATGCCGGCGACGAGCACGCCGGTCAGCTCCGCGTCCGCGCCCATGGGCACCGGGAGCAGCAGGGCGCGCGTCGTGGGCTCCGGCCAGGGGCCGCCGGGGAGGGGACCGAACCTCGACGACAGGTCCTCCACCAGCGCCTCCTGCCCCGTGCGTACGACTTTGGAGAGCGGCCACGAGGTCTCTTCATCGAGCAGCAGCTCGGTGGGGGCCGCGGCCGCGCCTCGGGGCAGGTTGGCGCAGGAGACCAGCTGGGCCTTGTCGTTTCGGACGACGTAGAGCAGCGCGAAGGGCAGGTCGTGGCCCGCGGGCGTGAGGACCTCTTCCAGCGCGACGAAGAGCGCGTCGACCTTCTCGCTGAGCGCCGCGCGGATGGACAGCTCGCGGAGGATGGCCAGTCGTCGGTCTCCGACGACCTGACGCGTGGTCTCGCTCGCGATGGCGAAGAGGCCGGCGATCTCCCCTGTCTCGCCAATGGTGGGGTTGTAGGACCAGGTGAAGTAGGCCTCTTCGCGCAGGCCACCGGGCCGCCGCGCGAAGTTGACGTTCCCGTTCTCGATGAAGAGCGGCTCTCCTGTCTCATGCACGCGCTGCATGAGGGGCCCCAGCAGCCGCCACTCCTCCGCCAGGGCCTCGGCCCCGCGCGCGCCCAGCGTCAGCGGATGCTTCGCCCCCAGGATGGGACGGAACGGGTCGTTGTAGAGCATGTTCAGCTCCGGACCCCAGAAGAGGATGATGGGGTACGGAGAGCGCAGCATCGTGCTGACGGACGTCCGCAGCGACTGGGGCCAGCGCTCGAGCGGACCCAGCGCCGTCGTCCGCCAGTCGAAGGCGCGCATCAACGCGCCCATGTCGCCGCCGCCTTGAACGAAGTGCTCCTCGCTGCCCAGCCACTGGGGCGGCGGACGCGGTGTCATGGCGGGCTCCGCGACGCCCTGCTCGGCGGGGAGCCAGAAGCAGAAGGTGCTGCCCGCGTCGGAGGTGCGCTCCAACCGCATCCGCCCACCGTGGCTCTCCACGATGCCCTTCGCGATGGAGAGGCCCAGCCCATGGCCCCCGCGCCGCTTCTGCGCCGCGTGCCAGTAGCGGTCGAAGATGTGCTGCTGCGCTTCGAGCGGAACCCCCGGCCCGCTGTCCGTCACGCTGAAGCGGATGTCCCGTGTCCCGGCATCGAGCCCGGCCCGCAGGTGGATTGCGCCCCCCGTGCCAGAGGGCGAGAACTTGATGGCGTTGGAGAGCAGGTTCCCGATGGCCTGGAGGATGCGTTCCCGGTCGCACTTCACGACGAGGCCGGGCTCCACGTCGATGTCCAGGCGCAGGCCCTTCTCGGCCGCCTGGGGCCCGAACTGCTCGCGGGCCTCGCGGATGAGCTCCTCGACGGTCTGCGGGCGCGCCTCGATGGAGAGGGTTCCGGTCTCGATGCTCTCCAGGTCGAGCAGGTCGTCGATGAGCCGGTTCATCCGGCTGGCCGAGCGTCGGATCGACTCCGCCTGCTTGCGCACGCGCTCGCCCGGTCCGCTCTCCAGGGGGATTCGACGCAGCAGCTCGGCGGAGGTGCTGATGGCGGCGAGCGGCGAGCGCAGGTCGTGGCTGACCACCGCGAGGGTCTCCTCTCGCGAGCGGGTGGCGCGGCGGGCCTCGTCGAGCAGGCGCTGGGCCTCCTCCGCATGGGCACGCTCGGCGTGGACCGACGCCTGGCGAAGCCTGGAGACGGTGAGCAGGGCGTTGACGCGCGCTCGGAGTTCGTTCGCGGAGAAGGGCTTGACCAGGTACTCGTCCGCGCCGCTGCGCAGTCCCTCGATGGTGGCCTCTTCACCCGCGCGCGCGGACAGCAGCAGGATGGGAATGGTGCGGGTGTGCTCGTCGGCGCGCAGGGCCTGGACGAGCTCCAGACCGCCGATGCCCGGCATCATCACATCGGAGATGATGAGGTCGGGAGGCGTCCGCCGCGCGGCGATGAACGCCTGGGTGCCATCGCTCACCGACTCCACGCGCCAGTGGGGCGACAGGAGCCGCAGCAGGTAGCCGCGCATGTCGGCGTTGTCGTCCGCCAGGAGGATGCGCGCTTCGGAGGAGGAGAGGGCGGGCTCGACGAGGGGCGCCTCGGGAGTGCTCCACTGGGAGAGCTCCGCGAGGAACGCGCTGGCGCCAATCCCCGTGGACGTCAGGGCCCGGGCGGCCCCGACATGCTCCCGAGGCAGGTGCGCGGAGCCTGTCGGGAGGCTCACCGTGAAGGTGGTTCCCTGGTCGAGCGCGCTCGTCACCGTCACGGCGCCGCCGTGCAGCTTGACCAGCTCCCGCACCAGCGCGAGTCCAATGCCCGTGCCTTCATGGCTGCGTCCGCGTGAGCCTTCGACCCGGTGGAAGCGCTCGAAGATGCGAGGCAGCTCCTCTGCTGGCATCCCGATGCCCGTGTCCTGGACGGTCAGCTCCACGGTGTCGTCCCGCCACTTCAGCGCGATGCGAACCTGGCCCTCGAAGGTGAACTTGAAGGCGTTGGAGAGGAGGTTCAAGACAACCTTCTCCCACATCTCCGGGTCCACATAGACGGAGTCGGGCAGCGGGGGGCAGGTGACCACCAGCTCGAGCCCCGCGGTGGTCATCGCCGAATCGAAGCTGCTGACCAGGTCCCGGGTGAGGGCGGAGAGGTCTGTCGGGATGAAGGAGGCCTGCGCGCGTCCGGCCTCGAGCCGGGCGAAGTCGAGCAGCGTGTTGACCAGCTTCTGCAGCCGCAGGCCATTGCGTCGCACCAGCTCCTGCCGCTCGCGTTGGGCGGGGGGGAGCGGCTCCAGGACATCCGCCAGGGAGTCCTCGACGGGACCGAGCATCAAGGTGAGCGGCGTGCGGAACTCGTGACTGACATTGCTGAAGAAGGCGGTCTTCGAGCGATCAATCTCCGCCAGGGCCTCCGCCCGCCGCTTCTCGTCTTCATAGGCGCGAGCGTTGCTGACGGCCGTGGCGATGTGGTCCGCCACCAGCCCCAGGAACCCCCGGTAGTCGTCGTCCAGGGCGCGCCGCGCGCTCAGCCCCGCGACGAGGAAGCCGTGGGGGCGCTCGGCGCCAGGCCGGGTGATGGGCAACACCATGACCGAGTGAGGGGCCTCGGGCCACGGACCGCCCGGGAGGTCGCCGAAGTGGGCGCGCACGTCGGAGATGAGGAGGCCCCCCGGGGCCGCCAGGGCCTCGGGGAAGGACCAGCGGGTGCTGGCGGGGAGGTCGCCGAACCGCGAGGCGGCCTGGGCCTTCGTGTCCCAGCCCGTCACTTCCATCAGGTCCGCCTGCTCGCCGCTGGCGCCCAGGCGATAGAGCAAGGCGAAGGGGACGTCGAAGGCGTTGCCCGCCAGGGCCCGCGCGGCTTCGCGCCAGACGTCTCCTTCATGCTTCACGGTTCCCGCACGCGCGGCGAGGTCCCTCAGGGTCCGTAGCCGCCGCTCGCCCAGCACCCGACCCGTGGTCTCGGTCAGGGTGGCGAGGATGCCTCCGACGCCCCCGCTTTCGTCACGTATCGGGCTGTAGGAGTACGTGAAGTAGCACTCCTCCAGGTAGCCGTGCCTATCCAACGGCAGCATCCAGTCTTCGGAGCCAACCGCCGTTCCCCGCCACACCCCGTCGAACTGCGGACCGATGATGTGCCAGCTCTCCGCGAACGTCGCCTGGGCGCTGTGGCCCATGGCCGCCGGGTGCTTCGTCGAGCCGAGCACCGGTCGGTACCCGTCATTGTAGAACTGGACGAGTTGGGGGCCCCACGCGATGTACATCGGGAAGCGCGACTCCAGCAGGATGCTGACCGCGGTGCGCAGTGACTGAGGCCAGGTCTCCGGCGCGCCCACGGGCGTTTTCACCCAATCGATGGCGCGCATGAGCGCACCCATCTCGCCTCCCCCGGCAAGCACCGCCGCGGCCATGGGATGAAGGTCGGAGCGCGGCGCTCCGGAGCTTTGGGTCGAGTGGCTCATCAAATCTCATCGCCCCTCACCCCGTGGGTTGCAGGACGTAGCAGGGGTTGCAGGGTGAGACCTCAACGCAAGGACCTGAAGGCCTGCGCCGGCGACAATATTCTGTCGCATCCTCGGAATTGCACGGGCCTTGCGTGCTTCCATGAGCGCTGAGACATGTGTTGTCTACGCCACAGTCCGCACGCTCGCCTCATCCCATCCGAGGTGCCGCGAGGGGAGCAGGGGGGCGAGCGCGGGCATGGGGAAGAGGACCGGGGTCCGTGCCTGCTCGCGCGAGGGGCAGCGAGGCATCCCTGGGGCCGGCTCCGCGCGCCCACCCTGTTGGAGTGGACGCGCGGTGAAGCCTCACTGGTGGGTCATCTTCAGGGTAGCGCCGTCATAAGTGGAGGCGGCGTGGACCAGGACATGCCAGGCGCCGGCCGCGGGCGCGGGGAAGACGCACTGCTCGTTGTTGCCCAGCCGGAAGGGGCGGCACTGATAGAGGGTCGTCGTGGGCCGCTCGTCGAAGCGGACATACAGGTCCGCGTCCCCGGTCCCTCCCGACAGGGTGAACTTCAAGTCCCGGGCTCCGGTGGGAACCATCCCCCTGCCGAGCCAGGACTTCCCCACGGCCGCCCGGAGCGGGAAGGGAACGTCCTTCGCCATGTCGATAATCACTGGCGCTCTGACGTTCACTGCCTCCCAGGCGGCGGAGACCGACGCCACGTTGCCCGCGTCATAGCCAAGCTGAATCGCGGCCTGCTCCGTCGTAATCCTCGCGGCCAGGAAACCGGAGGAGGGAGTCAGCATGTCCATGTTCGCCTTGTAGAAGATGCGCGCGGCCTTCTCGATGCCAATGCCTTCCACGAAGGGCCAGTCCGGATGGCTCGGGTGACGGCCCCCCTGGGAGAGCAGATAGAAGGCCAGATTGGAGATGCCGGAGCTGTAGTGGACATCGACGCCGGAGGTGTAGTTGCTGTAGTCGTCCAGCGAGGCCCCATCCAGCGTGGGGTCGTTCATGTAGCGAAGCGCGTCTCCCGAACTGGAGGGAGTCCAGATGTCCTCGCCCAGGAGGAACGTGCCCGCGTTGATGGTGCGGTTCTCCGCGTGCCATTCACATACGGCGCCGAAGATGTCGGACATGGATTCATTCATGCCACCCGACTCGCCGGCGTAGATGAGGCCCGATTCGTGCTCCGTCACCCCGTGCGTCAGCTCGTGGGCCGTCACGTCCACGGCCAGGGCCAGGTTGTGGGCATTCACTCCGTCGCCATCACCGAAGACCAACTGCGTCCCGGTCCAGAAGGCATTCACATAGTTCACCCGGTGGTGGACGGTGGCGATGAGTGGTGCTCCCGCGTTGTCGAAAGAGTCGCGACCGAAGAGTTCCCAGTAGCAGGCATAGACAGCGCCGAGGTTGTCATGGGTCACATTGACGATGGGGTCCAGGGAGGGCGGAGTCTCCGCGCGAGCCATCGTGCCGGGCAATGTGCTCGTGTTCCGACCGTCATACACCCTGCGAGACCGCAAGGAGTGCAGGTTCGAGTACCTCAGGAGCACCTCGCCCGAGCGTGCGTTGACGAGCACGGTGTCGTTCACCGGGCCCCCGTCCTCCGCCGCTCCCGTGACGCGCAGCCGGTAGGCCAGCAGGAACTGTGCCCCGTCGCGCCAGTAGACGAGCGCCGGTGTGCCCGCGATGTCCGCATCACGAAGGGAGGCGCCATGGTTGCGAGCCAGCTCTTCCGCCAGGGCCGGCGAGAGCGTGGCGCCGAGGGGGGCGGGCAGGTCCGTGCGCGCATCCCCGTTGGCGGCGAAGACCTGGCCGTCTCGAGCGTGGAGTCGCAGCTCCGCGCCCATGACCTCCACGCCATTCACCCGCACGCCGAAGCGGAAGTGCGCATCCCCGTCGAAGCCGACGTAGGCCTTCTTCAGGACGAGCTGCTCGGGCTTCACCCTGAACAGCGGCGCCACGCGTGCGATGACAGGGGAGAGCGTCTCCGCCTGGATGCCTCTCACCGCGTCGGGATTGGAGGGCACCTGGCCAAACGCCCCGTTGACGAACGTGGGAACGGAGTCCGCGTCGACGGCGATGACCTGGATTTCCTCCGAGCGTGGAAGAGGCGCCCGACTCTCGGCCACCCCGTCGGGGCGGTCCTCCGGCGTGCGTGTGTCGGCGCATGCGCCCAGCGACAAGCCCAGCACGACGACTCCCAGGACCCTGCATCCTCGATTCCAGCCCATGTGCTTCCCCCCGGCGAATGATGAAGTCGCCATGGTGAAGCCAGGACTTGCTCGATGACAAGTGGACCAGGACCGCCGCTGCCCACCCGCCCGTGGAGACACGCCCCACGGACGGGGAGCCGTCCTTCAACCTCTCGCGTCAGCGATAGGTGACGACGACCGATGTGTTGGCGTAGCCGCCCTTCGCGCCGTAGAGCCACACGTAGTATTTGCCGCCCTCGACATACTTGAGGTCGCAGCGCTCCGTGTTGCCTTCCTTCATGCCGCGGCAATCGTACTCGCTGTGGGTAGGCATGGCGCCGCGACGGACATAGAGGTCCGCGTTGCCCGTTCCGCCCTCGACGCGCACGGTGACGTTGCGATAGCCGCCCTCCGGGGCCTCCGGAATGTGGGCGAAGAAGCCTTGTGTGGAGTTCGTGGCGCCGGACAGGCCGCCCACCACCACGTTGGGCTCGAGCGCGAGGTAGCCGCCCTGGTATGTCATCACCAGCGACGCATTGGCGTAGGCGGTGAAGCCGTTGACCATCACGTACCACTTGCCGAACGCGGGAGTCGCGAAGGAGCACGCCTCGTTGTTGCCGGTGATGTACGGCCGGCAGTCATAGGAGGAGGTCGTCGGGGCGTTGCCGAAGCGGACATAGAGGTCCGCGTCGCCCGTTCCACCCGACAGGGCGAAGCGCAGGTTCGTCGCGCCCTCGGGCACCTCGCCCTCGGCATACTCCTTGGCGCCACGGGCGGCGGAGAGGACCACGGGGATGTCGCGCTCCAAGAGGGTGCGGTGCGGGGGCAGGATGATGACGCCCACCTGCACGGCCTTCCACGCGGCGGTGACGGAGGCGATGGTCGCTTCGTCGTAGCCCAACTGGGCGGCGGCCTGCTCCGTGGCGACCTTCGCCGTCTCGAAGTTGGAGGACGGAGTCAGGAGGTCCACGTTCGCCTTGTAGACGATGCGGGCGGCCTTCTCGATGCCGATGCCCGTCACCGCGGGGCGCGTGGGGAAGCGCGGATGCGTGCCACCCTGCGAGAGCAGATAGAACGCCAGGTTGGCGATGCCCGAGCTGTAGTGGACGTCGACGCCCGAGCTGTAGTCGACGTAGTCATCCAGCGACTCCCCATCCAGCTTGGGGTTGAACAGGTAGCGAAGCGCGTCCCCGGGAGTCTCCGGCGTCCAGACGTCCTCGCCAATCATGAACGTCCCCTCGTCGATGACCTTGCCCTCCGAGTGCCACTCGCACACGGCGCCGAAGATGTCGGAGATGGCCTCGTTCAGGCCGCCGGACTCGCCGGAGTAGATGAGGTCCGACTCGTGCTCCGTCACCGCGTGCGTCAGCTCATGGGCCGTGATGTCGACGGCATAGGGCAGGATGGAGGCGGTGGTCCCGTCGCCGTCGCCGAACACCATCTGCACGCCATCCCAGTACGCGTTCACATAGTTCACCCGGTGGTGAACGGTGGTGATGAGCGCGGCGCCCGCGTTGTCGTAGGAGTCGCGGTTGAACAGCTCCTTGTAGCAACGCCAGACGGCGCCCGTGTTGTCATAGGCCGCGTTGACGACGGGGTCGAGGACCGGCGGTTGTCCCTCCATGCGGCTCGGGGTGCCGGGAAGGCCGGGTCCGTTTTTGCCGTCGTAGACCCGGCGGTTCAGCGCGCCGTGGAGGTTGGTGATGCGCTCGAACACGTCGCCCGAGCGTGCGTTGACGAGCACCGTGTCATCCACGCGCTCACCCCCGCGTGTCTCGCCCGTCATGCGCAGCCGGTAGGCGAGCAGGAGCTGTCCGCCGTCGCGCCAGTAGACGAGCTCGGGCTTGCCCACGAGGGTGGCGTCGGGCGGCGAGGCGCGGTCCTTCCGGGCCTCCTCCACCGCGAGCTCCGTGGAGACGCTGGCGCCCTCGGGGGCGGGCAGGTCCGTGCGCGCGTCACCGTTCGCGGCGAAGACCTGGCCATCGCGAGCGTGCAGCCTCAGCTCCGCGCCCATGACCTCCACGCCGTTGACTCGCACCCCGTAGCGGAAGTGCGCATCCCCGTCGAAGCCGACGTAGGCCTTCTTCAGGAAGAGCTGCTCGGGCTTCACCTTGAACAGCGGCGCCACCCGCGCGAGGACCGGCGCCAGCGTCGCGGGCTGGAGCCCCCGGAGGGCGTCGGCGCTCGTCGGCGCGGCGCCGAATGGCCCGTTGACGAAGGTGGGAACCCGGTCCTGGTCCACGGCGATGACCTGGTGCGCGCCGGTGAGCGCCTCCGAGGACTTCTTGCTCACCGCGTCCTTGCCTTCCTTCGGCGTGGTGGCCTCGGTGCAGGCTCCCAATGTCAGGCATAGCAGCGTGGCACCTATGACTCCGCGACCTCTCTTCAAGAGCATGCGCTTCCCCCAGCTGGATGATGAGGTCGTCATGGTGACGCCAAAGGCAGCTCAGTGACAAGGCGCACCCCGACTTCATCGCGATTCACGCAACAGGCAGGTCTGGACCCACCCCGCGGAACTCCCCACCGATGTCAGTCTTTGCTGGCGGAGTGGGAGGCGATGGCGTGACGCGTGTGACAGTTCACGTCACTCCATGCCAGGACTTGAGGACCACCCGCCAGGTCTCATGGTGCGGCCGGAAATGCGACGGCCCACCCGCCGAGGCTTCACGCCTCCGGACCGGGTGGGCCGTCTTGCATCAGCTCGGTTCAGCTCAGCGGTAGGTGACGACGACGGACGCGTTGGCGTAGCCGCCCTTCGCGCCGTAGAGCAACACGTAGTACTTGCCACCCTCGACGTACTTGAGGTCGCAGCGCTCCGCGTTGGTTTCCTTCATGCTTCGGCAGTCGTAGTCGCTGTGGGTGGGGATGGCGCCGCGACGGACGTAGAGGTCGGCGTTGCCCGTACCGCCCTCGACTCGCACGGTGACGTTGCGATAGCCGCCCTCGGGGGCCTCGGGAATCTGGACGAAGAAGCCGTGGGTGTCGTTGGTGGCGCCGGACAGGCCACCCACCACCACGTTGGGCTCGAGCGGGAAGAAACCGCCCTGGTACGTCATCACCAGCGACGCATTGGCGTAGTCAGTGAAGCCGTTGACCATGAAGTAATACTTGCCGGGCGTCGGATTGGCGAAGATGCACGCCTCGTTGTTGGTGGAGAGGTAGGGCCGGCAATCGTAGGAGCCCGTCGTCGGGTAGTTGCCGACGCGGACATAGAGGTCCGCGTCGCCCGTTCCACCCGACTGGGTGAAGCGCAGGTTCGTCGCGCCCTCGGGCACCTCACCCCAGCCATACTCCTTGGTGGTGCGGGCTCCGGAGAGGACCACGGGGATGTTGCGCACCAGCTCGCGCGGATTTGGGGGCTCGAAGATGACGCCCACCTGCACGGCCTTCCACGCCGCGTTGACGGAGGCGATGGTCGCCGCGTCGTAGCCCAGCTGCGCGGCGGCCTGCTCCGTCCCGGCCTTCGCCGCGTCGAAGTTGGTGCCGGGGAGGAAGAAGTCCAGGTTCGCCTTGTAGAAGATGCGGGCGGCCTTCTCGATACCGATGCCCGCCACCGCCGGGCGCGTGGGGAAGCGCGGATGCGTGCCACCCTGCGCGAGGAGGTAGAACGCCAGGTTGGCGATGCCCGAGCTGTAGTGGACATCGACGCCGGAGGTGTAGTCGCCGTAGTCATCCAGCGAGTCCCCATCCTGCGTGGGGTTGTTCATGTAGCGAAGGGCATCCCCCTCGACGTCGGGCGTCCAGACGTCCTCGCCCACGAGGTACGTTCCGGCGTTGATGGTCCGCGCCTCCGCGTGCCATTCACACACGGCGCCGAAGATGTCGGACATGGCCTCGTTCAGGCCGCCGGACTCGCCGGAGTAGATGAGGTCCGAGTCGAACTCCGTCACGGCGTGCGTCAGCTCGTGGGCCGTCACGTCCAGGCTGAGGGCCAGGTTGAGGGAGGTGGTGCCGTCGCCGTCGCCGAACACCATCTGCGTACCATTCCAGAACGCATTCACATAATTCACGCGGTGGTGAACGGTGGCGATGAGCGTGGCGCCCGCCCTGTCGTAGGAGTCGCGGCCGAACAGGTCGTTGTAGCAATTGTAGACGGCGCCCAGGTTGTCGTAGGCGGCGTTGACGATGGGGTCCGCGACAGGCGGGTCTCCTTCGTTGCGGCCCACGGTGCCGGGAAGGGTCGTGGTGTTGCCACCGTCATAGACCCGGCGGACCAGCGCCGAGTGGATATTGGTGTAGCGCTCGAACAGGTCCCCCGAGCGCGCGTTGACGAGCACGGTGTCGTCCACCGGGGTGCCGTCCTTCTGCTCACCCGTCATGCGCATGCGGTACGCCAGGAGGTACTGGCCGCTGTCGAGCCAGTAGACCAGCTCCGGCTTGCCCTCGATGGCCGCCTTCGGCGGGGAGGCACGGTCCTTCTGGGCCGTCTCCACCGCCAGCTCCGCGGAGACATTGGCACCCACGGGCGCGCGAAGGTCGGTGCGCGCGTTTCCGTTGGCGGCGAACACCTGGCCGTTGCGAGCGTGCAGCCGCAGCTCCGCGCCCATGATCTCCACGCCGTTGAGGCGCACGCCATAGCGGAAGTGCGCGTCCCCGTCGAAGCCGACGTAGGCCCGCTTCAGGAAGAGCTGGTCGGGCTTCACCTTGAACAGAGGGGCGACGCGCGCGATGACGGGCGCCAGCGTCTCCGCCTGGACACCCCGGACGGCGGCGACACTGGTCGGCGCCGCGCCAAACAGACCACTGACGAAGGTGGGGGTGGAGTCCTTGTCGACGGAGAGGACCTGGTGCTCACCCGAGAGCGCCGCCGAGGCCTTCTCGGTCACCGCATCCTTCGCATCCTTGGATGTGTTGGCCTCCGTGCAAGCCCCCAATGTCAGGCTCAGCAGCGTGGCGCCTACGACTCCGCGACCTCTCTTCACGAGCATGCGATTCCCCCAAACGAATGATGAGGTCGTCATGGTGAAGCCAAAGGCATCTCAAGAACAAGTCGACAGCAGCAACTTCATTGCATTTCCCGCAATAAACGCGAAGTGTGACATTTTCTGTCACGGTCTTCCAGGTGTTGAGAGTCTGGGTGATGCCCGTCGGTGAGGGTCTATCGACGCGGGTTCGTAGGGACCCCTGTGTTAATGTGCGAGGTATGACGACGGTTGGCAACAGCCTTCTTGCCCTGGCGGGCACCTGGCGGTGAGTTCCGTCCGGGCGATTCGCGCCGATTTCGACCGGGCGTCCATGGTGGTCTACCAGGCCTATCCGGACGCCATCGCGGACGTGGCGGTGAGACAGCAGAAGTTCGGCCCGCCGTTCTCCGTGGGTCGGATGACGTGGATCAAACCCAGCTTCCTGTGGCTGATGCACCGCTCGAATTGGGGCCGCAAGAGCGGCCAGGAGCGCACGCTCGCGGTGCGCATCCGACGCAGTGGGTGGGAGGCGGCGCTCGCTGAGGCGGTACTCACGGGGTATGAGCCCAAGGCCCATGGCACCCCGGAGGCCTGGCGACAGGCTTTCGAGCACGCGTCCGTCCATGTCCAGTGGGACCCGGAGCGCACGGTGCGGGGGGCGGGGCTCCCTCACGACAGCATCCAGGTGGGCCTGGGGCGCGGCATCATCCAGCGCTTTGTCGAGGACTGGGTGGTTTCCATCACAGACCTGACGCCGCTGGTGCAGAAGCTGCGCAAGCACCTGGACGAGGGGCGCGCGGACCAGGCCACGCGCCTGCTGCCCAAGGAGGCCGTCTATCCGGTGCCCGTGGAGCTGGTGCGTCGGCTGGGCATGTGACGCGGGGGGCACGACGCCTGGACTGGCTGGCGTCCTGCCCTCCCTCGACATGGGCTCCGCGCTACCGGCCGAGCGTGTCCTTCATCACCGTGAAGTAGTCAGCGGGATAGACAATCTCATAGCCATAGAAGCCATAGGATTGGGTGCTCGCGCCGACGGTCAGGTTCTGGAGTTCGTCGTAGCGACGCGTGGCGAGCGCGCCCCACGTGGCCTGGGTGTCGAACCATGCGGGGTTGCTGATGCGACCCGCGGCGAGCTCCTGCTTGTACAGGCGGTCCAGATAGGCCAGCGGATAGAGGATGTGGTGGTCGCCGCCGTCGTAGCCGCGCTGCGCTTCTGAGTACACGAAGAACTTGCGGGTGCTGTCGTAGCCATACTTGACGACGTAGTTCATGCCCTGGAGCAACATGTCCACCATCTGGGCGTGACTCACGCCGGAGGGCTTGCCCGCGGCGGAGAACAACACGTCTGCCTGATGAAACCTGATGAGGTTGCCCATGAAGGCCCCCGCCATCCAGGGGTTCGTCCCAGTGGCGTTGAACCCGGCGTTGTTGTCCATCTTGGTCATCGTCCAGTAGCCCGTTCCCTGGGTGGCATCATTCACGCCCAGGACGGTGTTGGTGACGGTGTTCGTGGCCGGGTTGTAGCCCACGTGATTGCTCGGGGTCCTGAACCACTCGACGATGTAGGCGGCCAGGTGGCCCGCCACGTCCTTGTGGTACGTCGCATCTCCCGTCACTCGCACGTACTCATTCATCACATAGAGGGGCCAGCCATAGTCGCGCTCGGCCTCGCGGTACCGGTCCGCGAACTTGAACGGGCGCTTGAAGAAGTGCGGGGTGACGAACTTCCACCAGTTGGCGATCTCCGTGAGCACGTCGAGCGAGCGCTTGTCGCCCGTGAGCAGGTAGAGATTGCTCATGCCGCTGACGTGCGCATGGCCCCAGTGCAGGTTGCGGACCTGGTGGTCGATGTTTTCATGGTTGATGGCATGCACCTCGCCCGCGGGCTGCGGCGCGCCGCCCGTGGCCCAGTAGCCCGCGCGGGGCCCATGCGACACGTCGATGTCCATGAAGTGACGGGTGCTGATCTCCCCGAGCTGGAACCAGCGAGCGTCTCCGCTGCGCAGGTACTGCGTGAGGAAGTTGTTCGCGCCGACGTGGGTGTCATTGTAGAAGCTGGGCACGTAGACGCCATTGACCTCGAGCGCCCAGCCCGCGCGCAGCCGGTCGCCGTAGTCACGCCAGCCAAACATCGTGGCGTTGCCGTCGGACTGCTCGATGCTCCGCTCGTAGATGTCACGCATCAGCATGTTGTCGTAGCCCTTGTTGGTGCTGAGCTGGGGCGTGGGCGTCAGGTCGCCGAAGACACCTGACGTCGAGTACCAGGCCGGGGTGGCCGTCAGCTCCAGGCGGTGGCGCTGATAGCTGTCGTTGGCCGTGTGCAGCGCGCTGGTGGTGGGCAGGCCGGTGCTCGAGGCGAGCCGAAGCTGGTACGTCTTCGCGCCACCTGGGCGGGCGAAGTACATGCTCTGCGCCCGGATATAGCGAGTGCCGGACAGCGCGGGCTGCGTGGTCTCCGCGGTGCCGCCGCGTGCGGGGAAGAGGGAGGCGGTCAGGGTGTTGCCGTTGATGCTCAGCTCGCCCGGGAACTGCTGCCAGAAGTCCCGGACCATCAAGGCCAGGTGACGGCTGCCGGAATCCAGGGCGACCCAACCGGCGGCCTTGGCGCCCGTGCCCACGCCGCTGTAGTTGAACGTGTGGCCCAGGTCGACGCCGTTGTTGAAGGTGAACTCTCCCTTCTGGAGCAGGAAGTGCTCTCCGGAGACCTTCGCGGCATACGCGGCGCCGCTCTCACCGCCGAAGCGGTAGTCGGCCGCGCTGTCGGAGAGGTAGGTCCAGCGCAGGCCCAGCGCCTTGCCGGCGATGGCGAACGACGTGGGGTTGGTCTGGACGTTCGGCTCCAGGCGGTCGTCGATGACGGAGACCTCGATGTCGACCTTGTCGGAGCCCTGGAGGGCGTAGTAGCGGACCAGGTACTTGATGAGCTTCGCGCCGCTGCCGTTGGTGAGGGAGCCCTGGGCCTTGATGACCGCGCGCATCGGCCCGTTCTCTTCCACGGTCACGACCGCGTCGGTGGCCGCCCCAGCGGTGTACTCCAGGTTGTCGTAGGCGTTGACCATGAACAGGTCTCCGCCGTTGAGGAGCTGCTCGCCCGCTTCGAACGTGCCGTTGGTGTTGGTGTCGCGCCAGAGCTTGTTGATGACACCCTTGTTGTTGACGGCGAACTTCACCAGGCCCGTGTCGACGGTGAGCTCGGTGGTCGGCGTGCCGCTGATGGCCACGTTTCGGGGCAGGGCGGCGCGCACGACGCCAGGGCCATAGGCGACGCGGTAGGAGCGGGCTTCGCCGAGGTCGGCGACGAGGTGGACGAGGGCTACCTTGATGGAGCCATCCGGCCAGCGCGAGATGGCATCGAACTGGGCGGGAACTTCCTGGCTTCCGTCACCGGTCTCCAGCCGCAGCTCGGCGATGTTCGACAGGGCTCCCTTGGGGAGGGGGACGCCGGTGCGCACGGGCGTCTTGTCGGCGATGGGGCCGGAGGCAAGGCTCAAGGGAATGTATTGGGTGCCCGCGACAGTGACCGGGGTAAAGCTCCCCTGCACGGTGGTGTCGGCGTCGAGGGTGATGGCGCAAGTCTCGGTGCCCGTGCAGCCGCCGCCGCTCCACCCACCGAAGGCGTACCCCGTGTCAGGCGTGGCGGTCAGCGTGACGGCGGTGCCCTTGGTGAACGAGGCCAGACAGGTGCCGCCGCACGAAATGGCGGCGGGGCTGGAGGTGAGGGTGCCCGCGCCCAGGCGCGTGAGCGTCAACTGGACGGTCGTGTCGTCCCCCCCAGGAGGTCCTTCGGGAGGTGTAGGTGTGTCACTGGTGCAACCGAGAAGTAACGAGGCCGTGAGGGCCAGGGCCCGCCAGTTTTCTCTGCGGATGAGAGTTGTCATTGCGTCCAACAGAGCAAGCGTCAGACCAATGGCGCGACATGCGGGACTTCCCTGCGGGGATACATGTTGCCCCTCGCGAGGAGTCAGGCCCCTGTGGTGGACAGCACCCACTGATCTGTGGGGCCGTGCCCCCGGCAAGGCAGAGGGGCGGAGGCGCGGTTTCGCAGGGCGAACGGCATGACCCCCGGTGTGCCCTCGGCAATGTCGCCACGGAGTCACGGTCGCCAACATGCGGCGTTCGAGGTCACCGGGCGGAATCCAGCGGGTTGTCCTCGTGTCCTCCTCGATGCCCGTTCGCAGGTGCCTGTTCTCCGTGCCCAGCCAGGTGCTCCCCGCGCGTGGGGGCGATACGCTGGCGCTCATCCCAGTGAGGGGCACCGGGACTGGCATCTCAACAGGAGCAGGGGGACTGATATGGGAATCACGATGTCGCCGCAGGAATACGCCACGGCTTTTCGCCTGCTGGCCGCCACCGCGCGCCACCCCGAGAACATCGCGCGTGTCGTCGAGGAGCGGATGCTCCCAGGTCTTCCACTCCCGCGCACGCTGCTGGACGTGGGCGCCGGGTCGGGCAAGGTGGCCGAGCGGCTCGCGCCACACTTCGGCTCACTCACGCTGCTCGAACCCAATCGCGAGCAGATTTCAGGACTGAAGCTCGACAAGGCGAAGGTCCTCGTCGAGCCCCTGGAGCGCTATGCCTCCACCGAGCAGTACGAACTCGTCCTGTGCTCACACGTCCTGTACCACGTGCCCCTCGCGGACTGGGGCGCCTTCATGGACAGACTGCTTTCGTTCGTCCGTCCCGGCGGCTACTGCCTGCTCATCATGGCGGCTGCCCGTGGGCCCACCTACGAGCTGTGCCGTGACTTCGCGGAGACGCTGAACTTTGGCGAGCTGATGCTGGACACCGTGCGGGGCAAACACCTGCCCCACGAGGTGCTCCCGACGATGAGCGGCTTCGTCGCGCAGACCTTCGAGGAGATGTACACGCTCTGCCGCTTCTTCGTGCTCGAGGGCTGCTTCACCGCGGAGCAGCTCGCGGCCATGAGCCCGGACCAGGCCCGCGAACTCGACCGGAAGCTCCGCCTGCATGCCGAGCGCTGCCGGGGCGCGGACGGCGTGTACCGCCTGGAGCAGGACGAGGACCTCGTCCTCATCCCAAAGTCCTGACGCATGCGCGACGCGCGGAGGCCGCCCGGCATGGCGTCCTCCTCGCGCGCGAGCGTGCTTCAGCCCAGGAGCCGCTCTCCCATGAGGAAGCCCACCGTCATGGCCACCACCAGCAGCGCGCCCTGGAGCTTCGGCGGAGCGGGCAGGGGAATGTCGAGCAGCCGGCACCCCGCGCCAATGATGAGCGCCAGGGCGAATCCCAACAGGGCCAGCATCATGAGCGCGTCCCCTGCGTCTCGCCGGTGGGACCGCCACAGTTGACGTGATTGCGCGCGGGACGGGACGCCAGCAGCTTGTCCGTCAAGGTGTAGCCGCTCGTCATCGCGACGACGAGGAGCGCGCCCACCAGCACCGGCGGCGCGGGCGCGGGCACGCCCAACCAGCGGCAACCAAAGCCAATACCCAGGCCCAGGAGCAGGCCCACACACAGTTTCCAGTTCACGAGTCGTTCTCCAAGGGGGTGAGACGGGGGCTCGTCGGCGCGGCGCCGACGAAGTGACGAACGGACGGCGGCTGGCTGTCCTGATGGAGCGCGCTCAGCGTGTCCTGCAGCGCCTTCTCCTCATGCGTGACGCGCTCGTGTTGACGCAGGTGTTCCATCCACGAGCCGACGACGAAGTACTCGAGGAAGCGCCCAGGCTCCGCCGTGTCCTCCATGACGTCCCACTGCACGGCACCGTCGCGGCGCCGCGTGCCGCCGAGCTGGTGGATGAGCGAAAGGAACGTCGCGCGGTCCCTGGGGGCGATGCGGTACTCCACGGTGATGAGCACCGGGCCCCGGTCCTGCTCGATGGCCTCGGTCAGCTCCGGCGAAGGCCAGTGCGAAGAGGGCGCGGTGTTGCGCGTCATGGCCGCGCTCAGCCGGAAGCGCAGCGAGAAGGCGCCCGCGAGCACCGCCGCCAGGGACGCCGCCGTCAGCGAGACGGGGACACCGAAGCGCTGGGCCACGGAGCCCCACAGGAGGCCCCCTCCGGCCATGCCCGCGGAGAAGACCACGATGTAGAGCGACAGCGCCCGGGCCCGAACCCACGTGGGAACGGAGACATGGGTGGCCGTCTGGAGCGAGGACAACACGCTGATCCACGCCAGGCCGTTGAACACCATGGCCACGCCCAGCACCTGGAGCACTCGCACGTGGGCCACGACGAGCATGGTGAGCGCGTAGAGCACCGTGGCGCCGAACACCAGCCGGTCGACCCCCAGTCGCGCACGGAGTCGAGGCAGCAGCACGGCGCCCGCGACGGCGCCCGCTCCGATACACGTCAGCAGCAACCCGTACGTGCCCGCTCCCGCGCCCAGTTCCTTGCGTACGACGATGGCGAGCTGCGCGGGCAGCGCGCTGGCGAAGACGTAGAAACAGGCCGACTTGAGCAGAACGGAGCGCAAGTCACCCGACTTCGACGCGTAGCGAAGCCCCGCGCGCAAGGCGATGCCAAAGGGCTCCGAGGGCAGCGTCGAGACAGTCTCCTCCCTCCGCCAGAGGAGCAGGGCCAGCAGCACGCCCAGGTAGGAGACCGCGTCCAGCGACAAGGCCCAGCCGACGCCGAAGCGCGCGACAATCAGCCCGCCCAGGGCTGGCCCCACCGAGCGCGCGATGTTCATCCCGATGGAGCTGAGCGCCACGGCGGGCGCCAGCAGGGGCCGTGGCACGAGCTCCGCGGTCGTCGCCGCCTGCGCCGGCATCGCCATGGCCGCGCCCGTCCCGAGCGCGAACGTCAGCCCCAGCAGCACCCACTCATTCATCCTGCCGGAGAGCGCGAACCAGGCGAGCGTCGTCGCCATGACCAGCATCCACACCTGCACGGCGATGAGGTAGCGCCGTCGGTCGACGATATCCGCCAGCGTGCCCGCGGCGAGCGCGAACACCACGACGGGCATCGTCGTCGCGGACTGCACCGCGGCGACCATCAACGGGGAGCCCGTCCGCTCGGACATGAACCACGCGGCGGCGACGTCATGGACCCACGTTCCGATGTGGCTGGCCAGGACGGCGAACCACATCGTCCGGAACGAGGAGTGGCGCAGCGGCGCCCACGGGCCGACCTCCGGCGCGGTCACCGCCGGGGCTGCCGCGACGTTCGCCTCAGAAGGCATAGCAGAGGCACCCGAGCGCTCCCCAGAACCCGGTGTCGTCGCTCGTGGGGACCTTGTGGCGAGAAGCGTGGGTCCTGCCATGGCCGTGCATGGCGCAGGAGTCTCCATGCGCGTGCGAGGCCCCCTGGAAGGCGGCCCGGGCCTGGGCGACGGTGCCGCCCTGGTAGCCGCCGAAGCGATTCACCGGAGACCAGTCCGGCATCGGCCGGGGCAGTTGGGGCGCGAGCGGACCGAAGTCGCCATCGCCATGCACCACCTTGCCGCCCACCACCGTGAGCACGCTGGTGATGTCCAGGATGGACGCCTCCGGCACCTGGAAGAAGTCCGACGACAACACGGTGAAGTCCGCGAAGTAGCCGGGCTTGAGCAGTCCCTTGTGCTCCTGTTCGTGGGAGAACCACGCGCTGCCGTGCGTCCACAAGCGCAGGGCCTCCTCGCGCTCCAGGACGTTGTCCTCGCCGTACATCGCCAGCCCGCCCAGCGTGCGGCCGGTGACGAGCCAATACATCGCCACCCAGGGGTTGTAGCTGGCCACGCGCGTGGCATCCGTGCCGGCACCCACGGGCACGCCCAGCTCCAGCATCTTGCGCACCGGGGGCGTGCGGCGGACGGCGTCACGGCCGTAGCGCTCCGCGAAGTACTCGCCCTGGTAGGCCATGCGGTGCTGGATGGCGATGCCACCGCTGAGCGCGCGCACGCGCTCGATGTTGCGCTCGGAGATGGTCTCCGCGTGGTCGATGAGCCAGTGCAGACCGTCCAGCGGCACGTCCCGGTTCACCTTCTCGTACACGTCCAGCACCCGGCTGATGCTCTCGTCGTACGTGGCGTGGATGCGGAACGGCCAGCGCTTCTGGGCCAGGAGGCGCACCACCGACTCCAGCTCGCCTTCCATGCCCGCGGGCAGCTCCGGCCGGGGCATGCGGAAGTCCTCGAAGTCCGCGGCGGAGAACACGAGCATCTCGCCCGCGCCGTTGTGGCGCATCATGTCGTCGCCCTGGCGGGGGGTGAGCATGCCCGTCCAGCGCTCGAAGTCCGCCACCTCCGCGCCCTTCTTCTGGGTGAAGAGGTTGTAGGCGATGCGCACCGTCAGCTCGCCGTCGGCGTGCAGCTTCTGGATGATGTCGTAGTCCTCCGGGTAGTTCTGGAAGCCGCCGCCCGCGTCGATGACGGACGTGACACCCAGCCGGTTCAGCTCGCGCATGAAGTGGCGCGTGGAGTTGAGCTGGTACTCCGGGGGCAGCCGGGGCCCCATGGCGAGCGTCGCGTACAGGATGAGCGCGTTGGGGCTGGCCAGCAGCAGGCCCGTGGGATTGCCGCGCGCGTCGCGCTCGATGCGTCCGCCCGGCGGGTCCGGCGTCTCCTTGCCGTAGCCCACCGCGCGCAGGGCGGCGCGATTGAGCAGCGCCCTGTCGTACAGGTGGAGGATGAAGACGGGCGTCTCCGGCGCGGCCTCGTTGAGCTCCTCCAGCGTGGGCAGGCGCTTCTCGACGAACTGGTGCTCGCTGAAGCCTCCCACCACGCGGACCCACTGCGGCGCCGGAGTGCGAGCCACCTGCTCGCGCAAGAGCGCCATCGCGTCCGCCAGCGAGCGCACGCCGTCCCAGCGCAGCTCCAGGTTGTAGTTGAGCCCTCCGCGAATCAGGTGGATGTGGCTGTCATTGAGGCCGGGAACCAGCCGCCGCCCGCCCGCGTCGATGACCCGCGTCCCCGGTGTGGCGAGCGCCATGAGCGTGGCCTCGTCTCCCACGGCCTCCACGAGGCCTCCGGAGATGGCCAGGGCCTGGGCCTCCGGATGGTCCCGGTCCAGGGTGGTGATGCGGGCGTTGCGGACAATCAGGTCGGCCATGGGGGCTCGTGCGCGGAGGAGGGGGCGGACAACGACACGACGACGGACGCGGCCCGGGGGGCTGGAGGCGCGTGTCCATCGCCGGGGTGTGACGGAAAGCGGGACGGCGTCAGTGCTGGCCGCCCTCGGAGGCGTTGAACATGGACTTGGCGTACTGGACGCCCAGGCCGTAGCCCCCGCCGTTGCTGGTGGCGATGCCCGTGGTCAACGCGTAGGTGGCGCCGCGCGCCCAGTCCCGCTGGAGCTCCAGCAGGTACTGGAGGCTGGTCATCGGCATGGCGCCGGCCTGAACCATGCGCTGCACCGCGCGCTCGTGGGCCTCCTCGGAGATGTCACCGCTGGCGTCGGTGATGACGTAGACCTTGAAGCCCTGGTCGATGGCGGACAGCACCGGCCCGACGATGCAGACGCCCGTCCACAGGCCGGCAATCACCAGCCGCTCCTTGTCGAAGCGGTTGACCTGCTCGGTGACCTGCGGGTCCTCCCAGGCGTTCATCGTGGTGCGGTCCACGACCCTGGCCTCGGGGAAGACCTCCTTGATTTCAGGGAACAGGGGCCCCGAGAAGCTCTTCTCCGCGACGGTGGTCAGGAGCGTGGGAACGCGAAAGCCCGCGGCTGCCTTGGCGATGAGCGCGGTGTTGTTGCGCAGCAGCGAGATGTCGATGGAGCGCGTCGCGAAGGCCATCTGCGACTGATGGTCCACGAGGATGAGCGCGTGGTTGTCGGGGGTGAGCAGGTTCTTGCCGGGGGTAGGACTGGCGTTGGGCATGGGGCTCCTCGGGGGTGTTTGCACTTCATGGGGACGTGACTGCCGTCGACCTGGGTTTTACATAAAACACCCGGAAGTCCCGCGAGAGCATCCCCCGTTCGGGTGACGGCTCAGTCCCCGGAGGTGTTGGAGAGCAAGGACCCCGTCACGGGCAATCGCAGCCACAGCCAGGCCATTCCCAGCGTCCCCTCGGGAATCATCGAGATGAGTCGTTGCACGACGAGAGGATAGCGATGCCAGACGTCTGGATGAAACCCCATGCCAGGGAGGATGTCCTCCCCATTTCGGGGGAGGGCGGGGGACTCGGCCTGTGTAGCGAGCGGCACGGGGCGTGAGGAATCCGCTGGTGTTGAGGGTGTATCAGTCCCGTTGTCGCGGTGATGGCCAGATTCCGGCATCCCTCCTGGAGTGGTATCCTTGACGTCATGAACGCGATGGACTCGAACATCCGAATCCTGGTGGCCGACGACCATCCGCTGTTGCGTGAAGGGCTCAGCGGGATGATTGCCGGCCAGCCGGACATGAAGCTGGTCGCCGAGGCGGAGAACGGCGAGCAGGCGCTCCAGGCCTACCGGACCCACCAGCCCGACATCACCTTGATGGACGTGCAGATGCCCAAGATGAATGGCATCGACGCCATCACCGCGATTCGCTCGGAGTTCCCGGCGGCGCGCATCGTCGTGCTGACGACCTACAAGGGCGACGCGCAGGCCGTGCGGGCCATCAAGGCGGGCGCGTCCGGCTATCTGCTCAAGAGCATGCTGCGCAAGGACCTGGTGGAGACCATCCGCAGCGTGCATGCGGGGCGCCGCCGCATCGCCGCGGACATCGCGTCGGAGATGGCCGAGCACATGGCGGACGACGAGCTGACGACGCGCGAGCGGGACGTCCTGAGCCGGGTCGCCGCGGGCAACGCGAACAAGGAAGTCGCCGCGCAGATGGGGATCTCCGAAGAGACCGTCAAGACGCACATGAAGAACGTGCTGACGAAGCTCTCGGCCAGGGACCGCACGCACGCGGTGGTGGTGGCCGTACGGCGGGGCATCATCGACCTCTGAGCGGAATTCCCCGCGCTCCCTGCCCAGCTCTGCGATACAAGAATTGTTCAACAGGCCGATGTTCCGTGCTTGTCCCGCAACGTAGGTGGATGTAGAAGGCGCGCCCCCTTGGCCGAACCGGGCCTGGGGGACATCCAAGGACAGCACTATATGAAGTTGGCCAATGCTTGCCTGCTCATGGGCATGCTTGCTTGCGTTTCTTGCAACACCCCTCCGGCTGAAGCTGAACCCACTCCTCCCCAGGAGTCAGGGGCTGTCTCCCAGGCGATGGAGCCTGGTGATTATTGGGCGGCGCACGCCGCCAGATTCCAGCAGACCGAGCTCCAGCGAGACATTCCGGTCCAGCGCTTCCAGCGGCTTGGCGCGCACAATGCCCACGTCAGCAATGCCTATTCCCACGGCGGGCGTTGGTACACGCGAGTCAATCAGCACCGCTATGTCTACAACCAGCTCGCCATGGGCATGCGCGCGCTCTATGTGGACGTCTGGGACCATGGCTGTTTCTACAGCAAGGACGAGCCGAACGACCCCTACGGCAACGCACAGGCGCCGGGGTTGTGTTTCAGCCATGCCGTGGAGCCCTTCTCGACGCCGATCAATGGCATCCTGGGGGAGATCTCGACCTGGCTCCGCGAGCCCCAGAACCAGAATGAAGTCCTTCTGATTGGCATTGAGGACCTGGAGGTCAACTCGGCGGATTCCCGGACGCGAATGGTCAACCTGTTGCGCCATTTCTTCGACAAGTCCTATCCGAATGTCCCGGGGGATACACGGGGCAGTCTCATCTTCACTCCGCGGGACCTGCGAACCTACTTCTCGAACCCGTGGGCCATGGGGTCGGGCTCCCAGGCTCCCGGCGAGTATCATCCCCAGCGCTGGCCGACGAACGAGGAGCTGGCCAGGATGGGCAAGCGGGTCATCATCTCCGTGAAGGACCGATTCGACTATTCATCCCTGCCCGATGGAAACGGCGGCTCGCTCAAGGACTGGGTCTTCTCCGAGAGTTCGGGGCACCATGAGGGCGGCTCGGCCGAGCCGGATCTGTGGGTCAACGCGCCCGGTTACCCCGCGAACGAGGCGCAGAAGTTCACCGGATATCCCTCCTGTCGCTCGCAGGACCTGCCCGGGGCGCTGGGCCTGTATTGGACGGAGTTCTCCGAGCTGCGTATCTGTGACCAGACTCTCCACTGTGGGCTGCCGTACTCCGGGTTCTCCCACTACCTGGACTACTGGGCTGCCACGCGCTGTGGCTTCAGCATCTCAATGGACCAGGTGGAGTCGAACCTCTCGTATTCACCGTATGGTGTCAGTATGGATGCGATGAAGGAGGCGCTCTGGTCCTTTGGCGAGGATGAGCCGAATGACGGGGATGACAATGAAGACTGTGCGGAGTTCCAGTCGGATACCGGTCAGTGGAACGACGTGGACTGTGCTTCGAGTCTGCGGCGCGCCTGTCAGAAGGTGGGCGCGACCTGTGACGCCTCCTACTGTCCGTCTGATTACTGGAAGTTGTCGACGGGGGCCTACGAGTGGGCGCCCCAGTACAACTTCTGCCCGGACGGATATGCATTCATTCCTCCCCAGAACGGCTACGAGAACCAGAAGCTGCAGGAACTCGTCGATGGCGGAGACAACGTCTGGGTCAACTTCTCCGACCGCCTGCTCGAGGGCAAATGGCAGTACGAGGGTTTCCAGTGGTGGGCTGACGGCGAGCCCAACAACTACGATGGTGTCGAGCATTGCGCTGAGTGGAAGGGGCTGTATGGCTACAACGACGCCCCCTGCGCCACGAACAAGGCCTATGCCTGCCTCCGGATTGCAACCGGCTCCTCCTCCGGCAATCCCTGGTTCATTACGGACGCCACGGGCCCCTGGAACCGGCCGCAGTGCCCCGCGGGCTATGAGTTCGTCCCGCCCAGGAACGCCTCGATGGGTTATCAGCTCCAGGAACTCTCATACCTCTCGGGCAAGAACGCCTGGGTCAACCTGACGGACCAGTTCGAGGCAGGTCGCTGGGAGGAGGTCCCCTTCCAGCCCTGGGGGACGGGCGAGCCGAACAACGCGGGAGGCGCCGAGAACTGCACGCTGGCCAACGTGACGGGCACCTGGAATGACGCGCCCTGCGATACCGCGGTGAAGCACGCCTGCCGGTGTACGAGCCAGGGCTGTGTGCTGAATGACTGGAAGCTGTCGGCCACGGCTGGCGCCTGGAGCGCGAGTGTCTGTGGCGATGGCTGGACGTTCTCGGCACCCAGGAACTCCATCGAGAACACGGCGCTCCAGCAGAAGCAGCAGGGGGCCATTGTCTGGGTCAACCTCACGGACCAGACGAAGGAGGGGCGGTGGGTTCACTGGGGCGGTGCCCCGGTGCCGTTTACGCAGTGGGCCGCGACCGAGCCGAACAACTACAATGGCAACGAGCACTGCGCCATGATTCTGGCCAATGGGACCTGGTACGACGCGAATTGCGCCGAAAGCCATCCGCATGCATGCCGGAAGTACGGGACAAGTTGCACTGCGACCGCGTGCCCGTCTGACTATTGGGCAATGGGTGGGACGGGGTCTTTCGACAACTTCCAGTGTCCCTCGGGGTATGGGGCGGGTGTCCCCAAGACCGCCGTCGAGAACGCCGCGCTGCTGACCAAGACGAACGGTCAGAACGCGTGGCTGAAGCTGACGGACCGAGGCCACGAAGCAGACTGGACCACCTGGGACTGAGCTGTGCCCGGTGACACGCCAGCCGCCATTCCGGGCGGCGTGTCGGAAGCCCTGAGTCCTCAGGGCTTCTTGGGCGTGTCGGGCGCCTCGCGGGTCATCTCCACCATGGTGGGGCGCCACCCGAGGCGCGCGAACATCCGCTGTGCGGGCTCGTTCTTGGCGGCGGCGTGCAGGACGACGCGCGGCACGCCCAGGGCCGTCAGTCGGCGCATCAGCTCCTCGGCGAGCAGGGGGCCTACGCCGGCGCGGCGGGCCTTCGCGTCCACCCACAAATCATGGAAGCCGCCGGAGCGGTCCAGCAGGGCGTTCCAGTCCACGTCCTCCACGCGGCCGTACGCATAGCCCACCACCTCACCGTCCAGCTCGGCGACGAGGACGACCGCGTCAGGCTTGCGGGCCTCTCGTCCCAGCCACCAGCGGTATCCAGACTCCACGTCGTCCGGAAGCATGAAGCGCTGAGGGTCAAGCTCGTGATGGAGCCGTGCGAGCGCCGCGCCCATCCGGCCCAGAGCGGGCTCGTCCGAGGGCTGGGCGGGGCGGAGGGTGACGGGCATGCGGGAGCTCCTTCAGGGAGGGCCGTCCAGATGGCACGGCGCGGGGGCGACAGCGTCACACAGGGGCTTCGGGTCCGCACGGCGTTCGTTTGGGGCGGATGTGGAGTGTCGGACGGGAGAGGTCTCCGTCCGTCCGCTTCCCGTCGCGACATCCGGCGTTCGGACGGGGCCGTCGGCAATCGATACCACGCGGAACGGGCTGCTTTGAGCCTCGCGCGACGCCCCGCGCAAGGAGCGCATCTGCGTGCCGTCCGGACGCCGAGGCGTGCCGGGTGGACGCGAGGTCCGGCGCTCCAGCAAGGGAGGTCCTTGTCTTTACTGGGCTTGCGCTCCGGGTACACAGCTTGCTCCCCGGGCACCGACCAACCCGGGAGTCTTCATGCTGTGCAGCTTCTGCAAGCGCGAGGAGATGGAAGTCCGCCTCGAATGTGACACGTGCGCCAAGAAGTTCTTCATCTGTCTCAAGTGCTGGAATGGCTGGCGCGGCAAGGTCACCCACTGCGGGAAGCTGCTCGACGTCAAGCGCTTCATCTCGCGCTCGGACGCGCATCCTCCGCTCGATGAGCTGCTCGGTCGCGCCGCCGCCGAGGGACGGAAGTTCCAGTCGCGGCTCTCGCTCTCCACCATCGAGATGTTCGTGTGCTCTCCGCTCTCCACCTATGGGAGCACGACGACGAGCGACCTGGAGGAGGTTGTCCGGGTCTTCGCCCTGAAGACCTCCGTGGCCACCCTGCGGTCCATGCTGTTCGCGGACTACGTGGAGTTCACCGCGAAGCACAACCTGGAGTCGGGCTCGTGCGGCGCCACGTCCTCCTGGATGGATGACGTCACGACGGTGGGAGGCGACGCGCCGGCCGTGGGGGACATCGGCGCGCCCGCGCTGCTGAGCCTGCTCGAGAACACGCCGGGCCCCTACTACTGTCGCATCTCGCGCAAGCCCCACTCGTTCATGGTCGAGCGCCTGGGCGACGAGGTCCGCGTGTACCAGAGCTATGCGAGCAAGTACTCCCTCGCCCACTGTCTGGAGGCGATGCGGCCCATGTCCCACGCGAAGTTCTGCGAGGACTTCACGCTCGCGCTGACGGAGCTGGGGACGCTGGAGGATGTCCGTCAGGCCAAGAAGCGCCTGTTCCTCATCGACGTGCATTGGAGCCAGCCCCGCATCCAGTACCGGCTGAACACCGCTCCCGCCCGAAGTTCCCTCGTGCTCCAGAACCTCCAGGCGCGCCTGCAGGCCTACCGGGGCGAGTGGGCGACCTGTCTGACGAAGACCATCGAGGAGCTGGCTCCCGACCCGGTGCCCCAGGTGTTCGCGACAGCGCCGCTGGGGCCCCTGGAGCTCGTCGACACCCGCCAGAAGCTCCTCGTCTACTTCGACGAAGACACGTTTCCGGATCCACTCCAGCTGGGCATGGACGTGGATGGTGACTTGGGGGGCTACAGAGTCGTCGCGCAGAATGGCGACGTCTTCACCTTGCGAAGGCGCTGAGGCGGAAGCCCGCGCCCGCGACCATGGCTACCGCGCGAGCCGCTGCCCCTTGATGCGGCGCCGCTCGCGCACGTCGGAGCGCACCATGTCCACCATGCCCGCGCCCGCGAGCCCCGCGAAGGCCAGGCCGCCGAACATCACGACGTAGCTGGACATCCCCGCGTTGCCACACTCCACGCACGCGATGGCCGGGTCGTCCGGTTCGTAGTGCACGGGCAGCTTCGTGCCGGAGGCATACCGGTGCGTCAGGCGCTGGGCATCCGGCAGCGCGCCCGTGTCATTGCCTCCGAACGAAATGGTGTCCGCCGAGTAGGCGTGGCCCCCCACCGAGTACTCGTACTTCACCTCGGGGTGGAAGCGGGTGGTGCGCCGGTTGCGCACCGTCTCCACGCCCGAGGACACCACGGTGCCCTCCGTGGTGGGCCAGCGCTCGCTCGCATGGGCGCGGTACAGCATGCGCCCGCCCCCGAAGGCGAGCATCCCCCCGAACACCAGCATCAACCCCGCCAGTAGCACCTTCATCATCTCGGCATGTCCTCACTTCGCGTCGGGGGCTTGGGCGCGGGCCCGCTCCCCGAGCGCTCACGGTTCGCTTCATGCAGTGCAGGAGCCACGCCACCATCTTCCCTCGCGAGCGCGTCCGGCCGGGCGGGGCAATCCGCCCCGCGCGGGGCGGTTCGCCCCATGTTCCAGGTCCACACCGACGCGCGACCTCCCACCCAGGCCCCATTCGAGGGCAGACTGTCCGCCCATGCCATCCCTCGACACCGAGCTCGACACCGCCCGCCGCATCGCCCGTGAAGCGGGCGCCCTCTTGCTGGAGGTCTACGCCACGCCCTTCTCCGTCGAGGACAAGGCGGGCGGCCAGGGGCCCGTCACCGAGGCGGACACCCGAGCCAACGCCCTCATCGTGGAGGCGCTGCGCCGGGCCTTCCCCGGTGACGGTGTGGTGGCCGAGGAGTCCGACAACAGCGCCGCCGCCGGCCGCTTCGAGCGCTGCTGGTTCGTGGACCCGCTCGACGGCACGCAGGAGTTCGTCAACCGCAACGGCGAGTTCGCCATCCACATCGGCCTGGCCATTGGCACCGAGGCCGTGCTGGGCGTGGTGTACCGGCCGGTGGGCGACACGCTCTATTCGGGCGTGGTGGGGCAGGGGGGCTTCGTGGAGAAGGCGGGCGCGCGCCGGGCCCTGCGCGTGTCGGACGTGGCGGAGCCCGCGTCGCTGCGGCTGGTGGTGTCGCGCTCGCATCGCTCCAAGCTGACCAACCAGGTCGTGGCCCGGCTGGGAATCACCCGCGAGCAGGAGTCCGGCTCGGTGGGCGTCAAGTGCGGCCTGCTGGCGGAGTCCCAGGCGGACCTCTACCTCCACGTCAGCGACAAGAGCTATCGCTGGGACAACTGCGCGCCGGAGGCCGTGCTGCGCTCGGCCGGGGGCATCCTCACGGACCTGGGCGGCACGCCGTATCGCTATGACGGCTCCGAGCTGCAGAACCTGCGCGGCCTGCTGGCCTGCAACGCCGCCGCGTTCCCCCACGTGCAGCCCGTCGTCACCCGCTTCGCGCGCGAGGCGGGGCTCATCACCTGAAGCGCCGTCAGCCCGCGTCCGCCGCGAGTCGCAGTTGCGCGTAGAGCCGGGCCAGGTCCGGGAGCTGGTAGTGGGCATTGAGCCCGCTGGGATTGGGCAGCACCCACAGCCGCGTGGTGCCCAAGGTCTCCTCTTGGAGTCCGAGCTGCGCCTTGGGCCGCGCGAAGGCGGTGCGGTAGGCGCCCACGCCCAGCACCGCGAGGAAGCGCGGGTGGTAGCGGCGCACCTTGGCTTCGAGCGAGCGGGCGCCCTCGGTCAGCTCCGACTTGTCGAGCAGGTCCGCGGTGGCGGTGGCGCGGTCGACGACGTTGGTGATGCCCAGGCCCTGCTCGCGCAGCTCGCCCTGCTCCGAGGGGCTCAACTGTCGCGTCGTGAAGCCCGACAGGTGCAGCGTGGGCCAGAAGCGGTTGCCGGGGCGCGCGAAGTGGTGGCCCATCACCACGGAGTAGAGGCTGGGGTTGATGCCGCAGAAGAGCACGCGCAGGCCGGGCGCGATGATGTCCGGCATGTGGCGGCCGGTGGCGGCGTCGAGCTCGTCCCGCGTGGGGCCTCGTGGCGAGGGCATGTCACGCATCTCGCATCAGCCGCGCGGGGATGGCAACGGCCGGGCTGGCGGGGACGTGCACGGTGGGGCACTCTCTGCGCGCTTGCGTTCCGAGAGGGACGACCTCTTCCCATCGCTGGAGACCTGGCACATGGCGCACATCGTGACGCTGACGCTCAACCCCGCCATCGACGTCGCGACGTCGGTGCCGGAGGTCACCCCGGAGCACAAGCTGCGGTGCGGCTCGGTGCGCAGGGACCCGGGCGGTGGCGGCATCAACGTGGCGCGCGTGGTGCGGGAGCTGGGCGGGGAGTCCATCGCCGTCTACACGCGGGGCGGCGCCACGGGGCTCATGCTGGAGGAGCTGTTGGAGGAGAAGGGCCTGCTGCGCCGCTCCATCCCCGTGGAGGGCTCCACGCGCGAGAGCTTCACCGTGGCCGAGGGCGCCAGCGCCCGGGAGTACCGCTTCATCCTCCCCGGGCCGGTGCTCTCCGAGCTCGAGTGGCAGCGCTGCCTGAGCGCGGTGGGGGAGGTCGCCACGGGCGCCGCGTTCATCGTGGCCAGCGGAAGCCTGCCCCAGGGCGTGCCCGACGACTTCTACGCGCGTGTCGCGCGGCTGGCGAAGCGGCTGGGGGTGCGCGTGGTGGTGGACACCAGCGGGACGCCGCTCTCGGCGGCGCTGGAGGAAGGGGTGTTCCTGGCCAAGCCCAACCGCCGCGAGCTGCGCGAGCTGACGGGCCGGAAGGCGGAGGACCTGGCGACCCAGGCCGAGGCGGCGCGGGAGCTGGTGGCGAGGGGCCGGGCGGAGGTCCTGGCCGTGTCCATGGGGGCCGACGGCGCGCTCTTAACGACGCGTGACGCGCAGCTGCGCGCCTCGCCTCCTCCGGTGGAGACGCACAGCTCGGTGGGCGCGGGGGACAGCTTCGTCGCGGGGCTGACGCTGGCGCTCGCTCGGGGCCAGTCCCATGAGGAGGCCCTGCGCTGGGGCATCGCCTCCGGCACGGCGGCCCTGCTCTCCCAGGGCACGGACCTGTGCGGCCGAGCGGACGTCGAGCGCCTCTTCGCGCAGGTGAAGGCCGAGCCCCTGGCCCGCACTCCGTAGCGCCGACCCGGGTAGACTCCGCCTCCTCGGGTGGCGCCCGACCAGGGGAGGGGGCGGCGTGTCTCTCTTTCCCCGCGACAAAAGCAGCCAGGATTGGACAGAGTGCGCTCGCGTGTCCGCCTCCACCCCTCCTTCTCCCGCAGCTTCCCCTTCTGCCCGTCTCGGGCCCTGGCACTGGGTCGCGTTCCTCGTCGGCGTGACGCCGCTCGTGGTGTACGCGTTTTCGCCGCGTATCGGCGACCTGGACCTGTACTTCAAGACGGCGCGAGCCTTCCTCGCCGGCGCCACGCCCAACCAGGACTTCCGCTTCGAGTACCCGCCCTACGCGCTGTTGTGGTTCGTCCCCGCCGCGTGGGTGCGCCATACGCAGTGGGAGTTCATCCCGCTGTTCGGCCTCCAGCTGGCGGTGATGGATGGGTTCATCAAGTGGGTGCTGCTGACCGAGGGGGCCCGCAAGTGGGGCAGGGCGTGGCGCTCGGTGGTTCCGTGTCTGGCGTACTCGGTGACGTCGTGGATGGCGGCGCTCTACTACCTCAAGCGCTATGACCTCATCCCCGCGGCGCTGACGATGGCGGCCCTCTTCGCATTGGCGCGCCGCCGAGAGACGGTGGCGGGCCTGGCGCTCTCGGTGGGCGTGGTGACGAAGCTGTACCCGGTGGTGCTGGTGCCGCTCGCGTTGGCCGTGTGCTGGAAGCGCGGCACGCTGGGCAAGCTGGTGGTGGGCCTGACGCTGGGCGTGGCGCCGCTGTTGCCGCTGAGCGCGGTGTGGCCCTGGTGGGGCTTCGCGTCGTTCCATGTCGACCGGGGGCTCCAGGTGGAGTCGCTCGGGGCCTCGCTGCTGTGGGCCGCGCATCACCTGGGCCTGGTCCAGGGCGTGCTCTGGATTCACGCCCCCGCGGCGTTCGAGCTGCACGGAGCGGCCGCCGAGGGCGTGAGGGCGGTGAGCCGGTGGCTGTGGGTGGTGGGCTCGTTGGGCATGGCCGCGGTGGGCATGTGGTCCGTGCGTCGCCGGCTCCCCGAGCGGATGGATGACCTGGCGCGGCTGGCGCTGGGGCCGTTGGTGGCCTTCATCATCCTCAACCCGGTGCTCAGTCCGCAGTTCCTCACGTGGGTCATGGGCGCGGCGGCGCTGGCGCTCTTGTCCGGCTCGCGCACGGTGCCCGTGCTCATCCTCGTGGCCGCCATCCTGTCGCGAGGTGTCTTCGTGGGGCCCTCGTACAAGTACGGGCTGGGCATTCCCCAGACGCTGCTGCTGCTGGCGCGCAACGGGATGTTGTTCGTCGCGGGCTATCTGCTGCTGCGGGATGCGTGGCGCCGGGTGGCCTCGGAAGACGCGGCGCCCAAGGCGTCGTCGGCGCTGGACTACCTGCCCGCGTCGGTGGAGGCGGGCTGCGCGGAGCCCGCGGGCATCGGGCTGGCGAGTCAGCGCCGGTAGGGCGTTCCGTTCTTCATCACCCAGCGGACCTTGCGCACGGCGGAGATGTCCCGCGTGGGGTCTCCGTCCACGGCGACGAGGTCCGCGAGCAGGCCGGCCTTCACCTGGCCGAGCCGGTCCTCGCGGTGCAGCATCCGCGCGTTGCCGGACGTGGCCGCCTGGAGCACCTGCACGGGCGTCATGCCGTACTCCACCATCAGCTCCATTTCGCGCCCGTTCTCCCCGTGGGTGAAGACGCCCGAGTCTCCACCCACGCACATGGGCACGCCCGCGGTGAGCGCCGCGCGGAAGCTGGCGCGCTTCTCCTGGATGGGGGCGGGCTCCGGACCCACGCCCTTCTTCCAGCCGTGGTAGCGGAACAGCGCGTCGCCCGCGGCGAGCGTGGGGCAGAGGAAGACTCCGCGCTGCGCCATGAGGCGGAAGACCTCCGGTGTTCCCCCATCGCCGTGTTCGATGGTCTCCGCGCCGGCGAGCACGGCGCGGCGCATGCCTTCGGGCGTGCTGGCGTGGACGGAGACGGGGCGGCCGCCGTCGCGTGCCGTCTCGACGATGAGCTTCATCTCCTCGAGTGAGTAGGTGGGGCGCGCCTCGCCCGAGGGGCCCCAGCGATAGTCGCCGTAGACCTTCACCCAGTCGGCGCCCCGGCCCATCTGTCCGCGCACCGCGCGCACCAGGTCATCGACGCCGTCGGCTTCCTCGGCGCCCTGGGGGACGTGCCACTCGGGGGCGAAGCCCTTGGGGGCATAGGTTCCAGTGGCCACCAGCGCGCGGGTCGCCACGAGGAGGCGAGGTCCGGGGATGATGCCCTGCTGGATGGCTTGCTTGAGTCCGACGTCGGCGTCGCCCGCGCCCTCGGTGCCCAGGTCTCTCGCGGTGGTGAAGCCCGCGAGCAGCGTCTCTCGCGCGTGCTGGGTGGCTCGGGCCACGCGCAGGGACAGCGGCTCCTTCAGCACCTGGTCGTTCCAGCTCGTCTCGTTGTACGGGTGGAGGAACAGGTGGGAGTGGCCCTCGATGAGCCCGGGCAGGAGCGTGGTGCCGGCGAGGTCGACGACTTCCGTGCCCTCGGGCGCCTTCACCTGAGAGGCGGGGCCGGCGGCGACGATGCGCTCTCCGGTGACGAGCACCACCCAGCCCGCATGGGGCTTGGGGGTGACGCCGTCGAAGACGCTCGTGGGGCGCAGCAGGTAGGACCTTGGAGCAGGGGCCGAGGCTCCAGACTGCTGGGCCGAGGCCGTGGTGACGACGAGGGCCAGGAGGAAGGCGCGCATGGCGGTTCCGGGGAGTGGGTGTGGGGGAGGGGATGATGACGCGGCGCCAGGAAGGCAGCCACTTCGCCGCTCCCTGTCCTGGAGGGCAAGCTGGACTGAGAGGGCGCTTCAGGTGCGCTCATCCCCCGCGCTGCGAGCGCCAGCGGGGGGTGGTTAAACCCAAGGGCATGGCCCGAGAACAGAGCGTCAACGCGTTGTTGCCGGTGGAGGCCGAGCTCCAGAAGGAGAAGGCCTCCGCGCTCAAGCGCACCGGCGAGAAGCTGGAGAAGGCCCTGGCCGCGCTGGAGGGCGCCGAGCGCGAGCTCTTGATGTCCCGGGGCCCCACGCGGGCGGTGCGCCTGGAGCGCTACCGCGAGGTGCGCAAGGAGGCGGAGCTGCAGCGTTGGTACCTGATGGTGCAGCGCGAGGCGTGTGGCATCCGCAACAACCGGGACCTGGACCTGATGTACCCGATGCCTCCGCTGGTTCGGGAGTGACAGCGGGGGCCGGGCCTCGGTGGGTGGCTACGGCGTCGCGCGCCAGGCGGCGATGGCGAAGAGGGCCCAGCCCGCGAGGAAGCCCAGGCCGCCCAGGGGCGTCACCGCTCCGAGGACTCGGACGCCGGAGAGTGCGAGTGCGTAGAGGCTGCCGGAGAACAGGACGATGCCCACAAGCATGGCCCAGCCCGCGCCGTTCAGGAGCGAGGAGGGGCGCAGCAGGGCCAGCAGTCCCACCGCGAGCAGCCCGAGCGCGTGGTACATGTGATAGCGCGCGCCCGTCTCGAAGATGACGAGGAGGTCGGGAGGGAGCCGGGCCTTGAGCGCGTGAGCGCCGAAGGCTCCCGCGGCCACGGACAGGAAAGCGTTCACCGCACCGAGCACGAGCCACCACCGCATCATCGAACGCCTTTCATCGAGAGTCCGTCTGGTGCACGCTACACCGCCGCTGATGGAGCGTCCTGGCCGACGTGAACTCCGGGCCACTCATACCCGCATGACATCCCCCACTTTCACTCCTTCTTCCAAGCCCATCCCCTTCGAGCTGCGTCCGTCGTCCATCCAGGGCACGGGCGCCTTCGCCACCCGCCGCATCCGCAAGGGCGAGCGCATCATCGAGTACGTCGGTGAGCGCATCACCCAGGCGGACGCGGACCGTCGCTACGACGACGAGGCCATGGGGCGGCACCACACCTTCTTGTTCAACCTGGACAGCAAGACGGTGCTCGACGCGGGCACCCTGCACAACGAGGCGCGCTACATCAACCACTCGTGTGCCCCCAACTGCGAGGCGCTCATCGACAAGGGGCGCATCTACATCTTCGCCCTGCGCGCGCTCGAGGTAGGGGAGGAGCTGGTCTACGACTACGCTTACGAGCGCACCGAGGACATGGGGTCCGAGTCCGAAGCCCTCTACGTGTGCCGCTGTGGCGCGCCCCAGTGCAGGGGCACCATCCTGGCGCCGGAGAAGAAGGCCCCCGCCCGGAAGAAGGCCTCGAAGAAGAAGTCCGTGTCCAAGTCCCGCTCCGCGAAGAAGCCCGTGAAGGGGAAGAAGACGACGAAGGGCAAGAAGTCCGCGGGTGGCCGCAAGCGCCTGGCGGGGTGAGGTTGTTTGCCCGGGCCTGACGCGCTGTCGTCGGGCCTCGTGGCGAAGTGAGTGCGAGGGCCAGCGACGCCGGCCGGGAGTTGTCGCCCTGGGGCCCGCGAAGGTCGCGTGCTGGTGCGGGCGAATCCCAGTTCCCTGGCACGCCGACTGAGCGCATTCCGGGACACCTCAGCCGCGCCCCTGAGCATCCAGGTCGCCAGCGCATTCGTGGACGCAGCGAGTGACTCCTGCCACGTTCACGACTCCCGCGAGCTGGATGCTCGGGCTGCGATTGATGAGGTTGTAGATGGAGGCGCGTGGGATGTAACGCCGAGCGCTGGACTCTGTCTGCTCATCATGGGGGGCTGGTGCAGCGCATCCTGTACACAGTCATGCCTTGGGTGTTGTTTTTGAGAGGGTAAAGGCATGTTGGGTCTGGCGCCGCTGGCTGACTTCAGTCAGGCCGGTGGGCCGCCTCTGGTTTGGATTGTTCCGGGAACGCCGCTTGCGTCTGGCTGTCGTATAGTGGCCCTGTGAACGACGTCCTCTCCTTCCTGCTCACTGAGTCCCCCGAGCCCGTCACACTCGACTCCGTCGAGACGTGGTGGCGCCGTCATGTGGAACTGGTGCCGCGGTTCCAGTCGCCCGCGGACCTCGCGCTCGCGGGAGGCTTTCGCGCGGACCGGCTTGGCTTTGCATTCGCCTCCGGGTACCACGCCGCCCACCGCTTCCTGTTCCCCATGCTCCCCGCTGACCAGCCCGTCGCGCTCTGCGCCACGGAGTCGATGGGTGGGCACCCCGCCGCCATCCAGACGCGTCTTGCGCCAACGGCCACGGGCTGGACACTCACAGGGGAGAAAGCCTTCGTCACGCTGGGCTCCAGCGCGAAGCTGCTACTCATCGTCGCCTCCGAAGGACAGGACGAGCAGGGCCGCAACCGGCTCAGGTTGGTGTCCGTGGACGCCAGGCGCGCGGGCATCATCGCCACTGAATTGCCCGAGCTCCCCTTCGTGCCCGAGGTCCCTCACGCGGAGCTGCGGCTCGAAGACGTGGCGGTATCACCGGACGAAGTACTCCCGGGCGATGGCTACACGCGATACCTCAAGCCCTTCCGCACGGTGGAGGACTGTCATGTCCATCTCGCACTCCTCGGTTGGCTTCTCCAGCTCGGCCGACGCAGCGGCTGGCCTGACCCCATCCGCGAGGAGTTGCTCGCGCTCGCGGTGATGATGCGCGGCCTTGCCCAGGCGGACCCGTCATCCGTGGCGACGCATGTGGCGCTCGCTGGCGCGCTGGCTCAGGTGAAGCGCACGCTCGTCGAGAGTGAGCCGCTGTGGGCCCAGGTCGACGCTGTGACTCGTGAGCGCTGGGCGCGCGACCGCCGACTGCTCGACGTTGCTGGGAAGGTACGCGTCAAGCGACTGGAGGCTGCTCGCGCGAAGCTCGCGGGTGCGGTGCCGGAACAAGGCGACTGACCTCATGACGCGCGTACAGGCAAGACGGTAGAAACCGCTTGCGCGAGCTGTCGGCGTTCCGCCGGAACAAGTTGCTTGCCACGAACGCGCACGTGCCAGGACTGGGAACGCGGCTCACTCGAAGCTCAGCCCGTGAAAGACGAAGGGCCGCGCCCCTGTACGGGACACGGCCCTGACACGCCTCACGGCGTGAACCCTGGTCTGCTCAGTACCGTCCGCCGCCCACGATGGAGACGAGGGCGGACAGGATGCGGTTCTCCACGCCCCACACGGCCTTGTTCAGGCCCTTGATGCCCGCTCCGCGCAGGTAGTCCGTGAAGTCGTGCAGCGCGGTGGAGCGCTGCGTGCTCTGCCCCTCCGCCGCATACAGCAGCGGCGTGCCCGGCGCGCCCGTCAGACCCAGGTCGGGACAGGCCTCGGACAGCTTCTGCGGATCAATTCCCGTCGCCGCCGACAGCATCGCCACCGTGAACTTGTGCACCGGTAGCTCGCGCGCGTTCGGCACCTTCTTCAGGACCTTCTCCCGGTCCTTCGGATCCGTCGCGAGCTGATCCAACGTCACCTTCGACATCGCGATGATCTGCTCGTTCGACACCTTCTTGCCGTCCAGGATGGCGCGGCCGAGCAGCGACGCCGGCGTGTCTCCCTTGATGGTGACATCCGCCCCCGGCATGTTCTGCATCCGGTCCCAGATGGCCTGCACCGCCTTGCCCACCTCGGTGTCCGGCCCGCCGCGCCACGCGCCCGGCGTCGGCTGCGCCGCCACAGCCTGCACCGGCGCCGCCAGCTTCGCCTCGAAGGTACTCAACTGCGCATGACCCACCGCGTTGGCCCTCGCCGGGGCCGCCGTCTGCTGCGCCTCCCGCTGCGGCTGGAGCGACGTGGACGGGTTTGACGTGACGACGCGGGCACGGTTGCGGATGGGATCCATGCTTGGGGGACTCTCCAGAATTCGACGAATCAGCAGGTTATCGCAGGCGGCCGGTAAAGGTTGCCGCCGAGCGGAAACACACCCATCAGGGAGCCAAGAACGGCACCCAATGTCTGACGCATGACGTCATGAGGTCCCTGGACACCCAGATCGTGCTGAAGCCTGTAACCGGTATTTCCTCTCCGACCTATCCCCCATGTGCGCACGAGGTGCGACAACTCACAGGAGACGAACATGCCCATTCATATCAACCCCCATCGTCCCAGGCCCACACCAAGGCCGCCCCCCAAGGCGCCCTCGAAGACCGAGTCACGGCCTCCGAGCAAGAAGCCCGACCCCAACCGGGACAGGGACCGCTTCGAGCCTCCTCGGCATCAGCGGCCCACACATCGGACGTGACAGGCCCCTCGCGGGCCGTGCTTTCCGGGACATGAAGCACGGCCCGTGGCACCGAGCGAACACGGATGCGGCGCGCATTCCGCACGACAACCGGCCGGTGAAGCCGTATTCGGGGCGGCATGAAGCGTTTCCCCTCCGAGTTCGCCGACCTCCTCACTCCCAAGGGCCGCCGCATCCTGGAGGGCCGGGACACCTCAGTCTCTGGCGCGTTGCTGGACCCCGCGCGCCGCTTCGTCTCCCTCCAGGGCGTGGTGGACGCGACTCGTGCCGCCGCCTGTCGCAACGCGCTCGACGCGGCGCTCAACAACACCCTGGTGCGCATGGAGGACCCCATCCCCGTGGACTCCATCTCCGGGATGACGATGAACTACATGGAGCTGCTGCCCAAGACGGTCCGCGTGCGCACCGCGCTGCTGGAGAACCGGCGCTCCCGCTCCTGGCGCGCGGCGGAAGCGGTGGGGCTCACCACCATGCTTCGCTCGGACACCTTCGCCGCCTTCGCCGCCTCCGTCAGTGGCCGCGTGCTGCGGCGCAACTGGGGCATCCAGGTGCTCTGCTACGGGCCCGGCGACTACTCCGGCCCTCACAATGACCACCACCCCGAGGAGGCCGAGGCCCGCGCCGGCTACGTGGACATGCACGTGAGCCTCACCATGCCGGGCGTGGACCACCAGTACCTCGTCTACGAGAAGGAGGGGCACCTGTCCGAGATGACGCGGGTGAGCACCGTGGGCGGCATCACCGTGTACCGGCTGCCCTTCTGGCACTACACGACGCCGCTGCTCGCCAAGCGCGGCAAGGAGGACCAGTCCCGCCGGTGGGTGCTGCTGGGGACCTTCCTCGACGCCGCCCCCCAGGCCCGGCCGTCCTCCACCGTACCGCCGCCGGCGACAGGGGCCCGTCCGTCCGCTCGGGGGACGTGATTCTGACGTGGCGAGACGCCCGCCAGCGGTTAGCTTCGGGCCGACATGAGCCCCACCGACACCGACGCCCTGGCCGATGACCTGCTCGCGTACATCGATGCCTCGCCCACGCCGTACCACGCGGTGCGGGAGACGGCCCGCCGCCTGGAGCAAGCGGGCTACCGCGCCCTGGACGAGCGCGAGTCCTGGACGCTGAAGCCCGGTGAGCGCGTCTACGTCACCCGGGGCGACACCAGCATCGCCGCCTTCCACCTGGGCACCGCGCTGGTCGACCGGGCGGGCTTCCGACTGGTCGGCTCCCACACCGACTCGCCCAACCTGCGACTCAAGCCCAACGCCCAGGTCGCCAAGAACGGCTACCAGCAGCTCGGCGTCGAAATCTACGGCGGGGTGCTGCTGCACACCTGGACCGACCGAGACCTGTCGCTCGCCGGCCGCGTGGTGCTGCTCGAAGGCGGAAAGCCCCGGGGCCATCTGGTGGACTTCCGCAAGCCGCTGTTGCGCGTGCCCAACCTGGCCATCCACCTCAACCGAGGCGTGAACACCGAGGGCCTCAAGCTCAACCCGCAGGAGCAGATGGTGCCCGTGCTGGGCCTGGAGAGCGCGGGCGCGGTGGACCTGCGCGCCATGCTGGTGAAGGAGCTGTCGAAGGGCGGCGTGAAGGCGGAGGCGGCCGACATCCTGGGCTACGACTTGTGCCTCTACGACTTGCAGCCGTCCACGCGCTCGGGGGCACACGAGGAGTTCCTCCATGCGCCGCGCCTGGACAACCTCGCGAGCTGCCATTCGAGCCTGACGGCGCTGCTCACCGGCCCGGCCTCGCGCGAGGCCACCAGCGGCGTCATCCTGTTCGACCACGAGGAGGTGGGCAGCCGCAGCGCGCAAGGCGCCGCGTCCCCCTTCCTGCGCACGCTCCTGGAGCGCCTCACCCTGGGGCTCTCGGACGGAAAGCCCGATGCGTTCCACCGCGCCATGGCCCAGTCCTTCCTGGTCAGCGCGGACATGGCGCACGCGGTCCACCCCAACTACGCCTCGCTGCACGAGCCCAAGCACCAGCCGCAGATGGGCGCCGGGCCCGTCATCAAGTCGAACGTGAATCAGTCCTACGCCACCGATGGCGAGTCCTGGGCGTACTTCGCCGCGCTGTGTCGCGAGGCGGGGGTGACGCCGCAGCACTTCGTCACGCGCACGGACCTGGGGTGTGGCAGCACCATCGGCCCGATTACGGCGGGACAGCTCGGCATCCGCACCGTCGACGTGGGCAACCCCATGCTGTCCATGCACTCCATCCGGGAGATGGCGTGCGCGTCCGACGTGGCGGCGATGGTGGCCGTGCTCCGTCGCCTCTTCGCGTGACGCACGGCTGTCAAAAGCCGGCCGGGGAGGTGATAGACCTTTGTGCGTGACTTGGCCGCGCGCGGGAGGTCCCTGGTGGTGCGAGGCGCCCTGGAAGCGGGTTCTCCCCCGCCAGGGCGCACCGCTCGGCCTCTCTCTTCCCGGAGGCAAGGTCGAGCGCTCCCGGCGCTACCTCGCGCGAGTCTTCCGCTGGCTCTCCCAGCCGCGCACCGTCCTGCACGTGGGGCTCGCCGGCTCACATCGCTGCATCGTCAGCCAGGACGACGAGGGCCGGCGCTACCTCCAGTTCGGCTGGGACAGCGCATACCAGAGCGTGGTGGGGCAGGGCTTCCCGCTGCGGCTGGAGCTCGAATACACGCAAGGCATGATTGGCGGCGTGGCCTTCGTGGCCAATCCCCAGCGCATCCTGATGGTGGGTGTGGGGGGCGGCTCGCTGCCCATGTTCCTGCGCGCCGCGCTGCCCCAGACGCGCATCGACGCGGTGGACAGTGACGGGGAGGTGCTCGAGGTCGCCCGGCGCTACTTCGGCTTCCGCGAGGATGCGCTGCTGCACGCGCACGTGGCGGACGGGCGCCGCTTCATCGAAACGCCGGGGCCCGCCTACGACGTCATCCTCCTGGATGCCTATGGCCCCCGAGGCATGCCCAAGGCGCTGGCGACATGGGAGTTCCTCCAGGCCGCCAAGGCCCGGCTCACGCCCGACGGCGCGGTGGTGAGCAACGTGCACCGTTCTCCCAATCCGCTGTACCCGGCGATGCTCCAGACGTGGCAGGCGAGCTTCGCGCAACTGCACGCCTTCGATTCGCAGACGACGGCCAACCGCGTCTTCGTGGGGCTGACGTCCACGCAAAAGGTCTCGCGAGGGGCGCTGAAGGCCCGTGCCGGTCGGCTGGCCCGCGCCGCGCGCTTCAACCTGCGCGCGCTGATGTCGCGTCGATTCGAGGACCGCGAGGTCCGCCGCGCCTCCTCGGAGGGCCGAGCGCTCGACTCGCTGGACCTCGTGCTGCACGACGAGGGCTGACCGCTCCGCCGCGTCAGGACAGCGCGCGCGTGAGGCGCTGCTCGCGCGCCTCGCTCAGCGTGCCCACGTCCAGCAGGGCCGCGACCTTCTCCTGCGCGGAGAGGGGCTCGGCGCCGCCGCCCAGCAGCTTGCGTCGCGCGGACTCCAGGGCCGCGGGCGAGGTGTGCTCGGCGAGCCCCGGCTGCGACTCCAGCAGCGCCAGGTGCAGCGCGTGCATCTTGGCGTCGCCGAGCACCCGCTCGATGGCGTCCGGCACCGGCTCCACCGCGTGCTCCTCGGTGATGGCCTGGGCCCGCTCCACCACCTCGGGAGGCTCCGTCTCCTCCGGCAGGAGGAACAGCCCCCGTCGCGCGGCCCACATCCCCAGCGAGGAGCGTGCCGTCAGCACCGTGAGGGGGACGGCGAGCAGCAGCCCCACCGCCACTGGCAGCAGCCACGCCACCAGCGCCGGGGACACCAGCGCGGCCACGGCCAGCATCCCCACGCCCACCGCCATGTGCACGGCGTGACGCCGCGCCGCTTCGGACCACGGCAGGTCCGCGTCCTCGCGCTGCTGGCTGGACCAGTTCACCCGGTACCCCAGGAGCGTGCCGAAGACGAAGTGTGACTGGAACAGCATCATCACCGGCGCCAGGAGCGAGGCCAGCACGCTCTCCACGAGCACGCTGAGCACCAGCTTCACGCGCCCCCCCATCCTCGCCGCCTCGCCCCGCTTGAAGAGCGCGAGCATCAGCCCCAGGACCTTGGGCGCGAACAGCATGCCCATGGACACCGCGAACAGGCGCAGCGCGCCGGGTGCGTCGAACGCGAGCACGGGCGACTCCAGCGCGTGCGCGTCCAGGAAGAAGCGGTCATGCAGCGCGGCGACGAGCCCCGACACCAGGAACAGGAGCCACAGCGGCGAGGCGACATAGGACATGACGCCCATCAGGAAGTGGCCCCGGCTGAACGGATGCAGGCCGCCCGCCATGACGAGGCTCAGGTGCTGCAGGTTGCCCTGGCACCAGCGCCTGTCGCGCTGCGCATACGCGAGCAGGTTCGGCGGCGGCTGCTCGTAGCTTCCGCCCAGCTCCGGCACCAGCCACACCGTGTAGCCCGCGCGCCGCATCAGCGCCGCCTCGACGAAGTCGTGGCTGAGGATGTGTCCGCCGAAGGGCTGCTTGCCCGGGAGCACCGGCAACCCGCAGTGGTTGATGAACGCCTCCGTGCGGATGATGGCGTTGTGGCCCCAGTAGTTGGACTCGCCCAGTTGCCACGCCGCCGCGCCCGCGGCCACGACGGGCCCGTACACCCGGCCCGCGAACTGCTGGAGGCGCGCGAAGAGCGTCGTGCGGCCCACGTTCAGCGGCGGTGCCTGGAGGATGCCCGCGCGCGGGTTGAGCTCCATCAGCCGCGCCATCTTCACCAGCGTGCGGCCGTCCATGAGGCTGTCGGCGTCCAACACCACCGTGAAGTCGTAGCGGCGGCCCCACCGCTCGCAGAAGTCGCCGAGGTTGCCCGCCTTCTTGCCCGTGTTGTCCGTGCGCCGCCGGTAGAAGATGCGTCCCTGGCCGCCCACCCGGCGGCACAACTCCGACCACGCCAGCTCCTCCGCCACCCACGCCTCCGCGCGCGTGGAGTCGCTCAGCACGTAGAAGTCGAAGGCGTCCAGATGGCCGGTGGCGGCCACGGACTCGTACGTCGCCTGCACGTTGGCGAAGACGGAGGCCGGGTCCTCGTTGTGGATGGGCATCACCACCGACGTGCGCGACGCCAGGGGCTGGCCCTCCTCGTCCGGTGTCGGGTAGCGCAGCCCGGGAAGCCGGGGGCCCAGGGCCAGTTGGAGGAAGCCCGCGATGGCCGTCCAGAAGGACAGCGCAATCCAGCCGAAGCACAGCGCGAAGAGCCCCACCAGCACCACTTCGGGCACCGAGGTGCCGTGGGCGCTCAACAGGCGGTGCATCTCCAGCGTCCCCACGAGGGTGGTGATGGCCGCCAGGCCCAGGACTCCGACGCGCCGGAAAGCGGCGCTCTCGGGCGAAAACGAGTGGGCTTCCATCGCGAGGCTCCGCTGCACCCCCGCTCAGCGGGAGATGGAGACGTCCGGCGACACCCCGCGCCACCAGCGGCGCAGCAGCTCACCGAACGGCCACAGCACGAGCTGCTGCTCGGGCATCACCGCGCTGACCTGCGCGGGCGCCGGCACCGGCACCGCCGCGCGCGCCGCCTTCACGAAGTCCTCCGGCGCCGAAGCCCGGGTGAGCAGCCGCGCGCCACGGTTCGCGCCGTCGCACAGGACGAAGGCCGCGCGGCCTCGCGCCAGCAGGCCCGGGCCCGCGTGCTCCATCCCCAGGACGCTCGCGAACCACGTCTCCATGCGCGCGCGCGCCAGCGCCACCGCCGCGGGGGGCTGGGCACCCTGGGCGCCGTAGCCGTCCAGCACCCATGCCGCCAGCGCGGACAGGTCCGCCTCGGTGGTGAAGCCGAAGCCGCGGAAGAAGGTGTCGAGCGCCGCGCGAGAACGCGGGACGGCCCACACGGTGGACGGGACGGAGGGGCAGGCAGTCAGCGTCGTCACGGAATCCACAGGTAGCTCCAGGTCTCGGTGAGAGTCTCCGGGCCGCGCTTGAGGTACGCGCGCAGCTCGGTGGGGACGGCAGGGGAGGCGGGGTGCAGCTCGAAGGTGGCGCGCCAGCCACCCGAGGGCGTGTGGCGGTTGGCGATGGGGCGCAGGACCTTGCCCGAGCCGGCGCTGACGACGAGCTCCACGGGCGTGGTGCTCTCCTTCAGGTCCGGCACGGGGGAGAAGTCGATGACGAAGCGGCGCATGGGGCGCGCGTCCTTCAGCCTCGCGCCCTTCCAGGAGTCGCCCGCGTCCAGTCGCGTGCTGACGACGGTGGCGCCCGTCACGGGCCACGGCGAGCGCGAGCCCCAGTGCAGCTTGTACGCGACGCGCAGCGAATCGCCAGCGGCCAGCGGCTTCTGGGGCACCCAGAAGGCGACGATGTTGTCGTTCGTCTCGTCCGGCGTCGGCAGCTCCACCAGCCGCACCACGCCCGGGCCCCACTCGCCCACCGGCTCCACCCACGCGCTGGGCCGGCGCTCGTAGTGCGCCTCCAGGTCCTCGTAGTGGGCGAACGCCGTGTCGCGCTGCAGGACGCCGAAGGCGCGCGGGCTGTCCACCTGGAAGCTGGAGACGTTGATGCGCTCGGGGTTCTGCAGGGGCCGCCAGAGCTGCTCGCCCGTGCGCGTCCAGACGAAGAGGCCGTCCGAGTCGTGCACCTCCGGCCGGAAGTCGTCGTAGTCGCCCCGGTCGTTCTCCCCGAAGAGGTACATGCTCGTCAGCGGCGCCACGCCGAGCTGCTCCACCGGCTTGCGAGCGAAAATCGTGGCCTCCACCTCCATCACCGTGTTCGCCCCGGGGATGACGGTGAAGCGATACGCGCCGGTGACGCTGGGGCTGTCCATCAGCGCGTGCACGACAGCGCGGTCCGCGCCGGGAGCGGGCTTCTCCAGCCACAGCTCACGGAAGGCGGGGAACTCCTCGGGGCGCGACGTCGCCGTGTCGAGCGCGAGCCCGCGCGCGGACAGGCCATACAGGTTGCCCTGGCCCAACGCCCGGAAGTAGCTGGCGCCCAGGAACACCACCAACTCGTCGAAGAGGTCCGAGCGGTTCAGCGGATGCGACAGCCGCATGCCCGCGTAGCCATCCGCCTTCTTCAGCGGGCCGGGCTTCACCAGCGGGCCGTAGGTGAACAGCTCCGGCGAGAAGCGCAGCGGCGCCGACCTGCCGCCGGTCACCTCGTACATCGCCACCGGGAACTGGAAGAAGAAGCCGGGGTGGAAGAACTGCGCCTGGAAGGGCAGCCCCGCGTCACGCCACTGCGCCTTCTCCGGACGGAAGCGGATGTCCCGGTACGCGTCGTAGTCCAGCGTCTTGTAGGACTCCGGCAACGTCGACACGGGCTCCACGTACGCCCGCGCCGCCTTCGCCCTCGCCCGCTCCACCACCGTCTCCGACGTGAAGCTCGAGCCGCCCCGGGACTGCGACGTGGACGGGGCGGGGGCCGCCGCGCACGCGGTTCCGGCCGTGGCCACCAGCGCCACGCCCAGCCACCGCACGCACGCCGCGCGCGTCCCACCGTGCTTGTTCCTGTCCGCCGTCACGCCTGATGCCTCCGGGAAAACCGAGGGGGCGAGCGGCTCCTGGTGACTCCCGGACCTCGCTCGACTCCGCCGCCCGCATGGCCTCCACGGTGCGGCGCGTCAGCCCAGAGCAACCCCCGTACCAGCCCATGACGCGGTCGTTCATCCCTGGAATATCTTCAGGAATCGCGCACGCTTACTCGGAGGATTTAGTTTGAGGTCAATGAAGCTGCGGGCTTGCGGGGGCGTCGTGTGACGCAGCCTGGGCAGGGCCGTGGAATCGCTGGGGAATTGAAGGACAGCCGGCGCGTGAGTCTGTCCGATTCTTCCACAGGTGGACTGTGACCCGGATCAGGCGCGGGCCAATCGTTCCTGCACCAAGGACAGCAGCTCGCGGCCCGCGAAGGGCTTCTCGAGATGCGGGCTGGTGACGGTTTCAAGGAAGGCGCGGGCCTGGGGTGTCACCGCACCGCCGGTGAGGAAGACGACGCGGCGGGCCTGGTCCGGATAGCGCTTCATCAGCGTGGAGTAGAAGTCCATGCCGCTCATGCCGGGCATCATCAAGTCGCAGAAGACGACGTCGTAGTGCTCGCCGGCTTCGATTCGCTCCAGCGCGTCCTGCGCGCGCGTGGCGAGCGTGACGTCGTGGTGGGGGCGCAGCGTGCGGCCGAGCGCCGTGCAGACCAGGGGTTCGTCATCCACCACGAGCAGCCGTCCGCGCTTCTCCGCGGAGGCGGGCGCCTCCAGTGGCGGCGGTGGTGGCAGCGCGCGCGGGCGCTCGGACGGAGGCAGCAGCACCTGGAAGGTGGAGCCTCGGTTGGGGGCGCTGCGCACGCGAATCTCGCCGCCCAGCGCCGTCACCAGGTTGTGGCAGATGGACAGGCCCAGGCCGGTGCCCACGCCGGGAGCCTTGGTGGTGAAGAAGGGGTCGAACAGGCGCGGCAGGTGCTCCGCGGCGATGCCCACGCCCGTGTCCGACACCTCCACCAGCACGCGGCCTCCATCACCCATGCGCGCGGCGACGCGAATCTCGTGGCGGTCCGGCGAGCCCTCCGGAATGGCCTGCGCGGCGTTGACCAGGAGATTCAGGAACACCTGGCCCAGCCGCGACTCGTTGGCGCGCACGGGCGTGACGTCCTCGAAGAGCTTCACCAGCCGGGCGCGGTGGCGGATCTCCGTGGTCGCCAGGTTCAGCGTGGAGTCGAGCACCTGGCGCACGTCGACGACGGAGTCCTCGAGCGAATCCACCCGACTGAAGGTCTTCAGGTCGCGGACGATGGTTCGCACGCGCTCGGCGCCCTGCTGGGCCTCGGCGAGCGCGGATTGCGCGTCCGCCAGGGACTCGGTCACCGTGGCGTCCATGCCGGGCGCGCCGGGGCCGGGCAGGTTGGACAGCTCCTCGCGCGCGAAGGCGAGGTTGGCGGTGAGGTAGGCCAGCGGGTTGTTGATTTCATGCGCCACGCCCGCGGCGAGCGTACCCACGGAGGCCATGCGCTCGGCGAGCATCAGTCGCGCCTGCATCTGGTGGCGCTCCGTCAGGTCATGCGCCACGGAGACAATGGAGTCCTCGCCGTCGAAGTGCAGTGGGAAGGTGGTGGACTCCACGTGGAGGATGCCGCCGTCGCGCCGCACCATGCGCCTTTCTGAAAGGGCGTTGCGCCCGGTGCGCAGGGCCTCGTGCATGCGCGCGTCCGCCGAGGCCAGGTCCTCGGGGGGAATCATGTCGGAGATGTGCTTGCCGATGAGCTCGCGCACGTCCGAGTAGCCCAGCGCGCGGGCGACCTTCAGGTTGGCGTAGCGCACGCGCGCGTCACGGTCGAAGACGGCCACCAGGTCCGGCAGGCTCTGGATGAGCGTGCGGAAGCTCACCTCCGAGCGGCGCACCTCCTCCTCCGCCTGCTTCAGCGGGGTGATGTCCGGGAAGAAGGAGATGACGTGCGGCTCGCCCGCATAGGGCACCAGCCCCATGAACAACAGCGTGTGGCGCACTTCGCCGGTGCTGGTGTGGTACTGCGCGTCCACGCCCCGCACCGAGCCGTGCTGCCGCAGCCGCTCCATGACGTGGGCGCGGTCGAACGGGCGCTCCCACAGGCGCAGCTCCACCGTCGTCTTGCCCAGCATGTCCTCGCGCGAGTAGCCGAACGCCCGGAAGTAGGCGTCATTGGCCGCCACGACGCGGCCTTCGCCCAGCGTGGTGATGGAGGTGGGCACCGGGCTGACGGAGAGCATGGTGTCGCGCAGTTCGTCGCCGAACGGCACCCCGACGCGCGACTCGCGGCGGGCGGAGCGGCGCTCGGCCATGTCCAGCCGCAGTCGCAGCTCCTCCGCGTCCATGGGCCAGGCCAGCACTTCATCCGCGCCGTCCTCCAGCGCGGGCTCCAGCAGGTGGAGCGCGCCGCGTCGCCCCACCAACATCACCACCGCCGCGGCGCCACCCGGCAGGCTGCGCAGGGCCCGCACGAGGGGCATTCGCGAGCCCGGCTCGCGCGCATCCAGCACCACCAGGGGACAGGGCTCGGCGCGCCAGGCCGCCGGTACTTCCACGTCACGAGCGACGTGGACCACCGTGTTCCCCCTGGCTTCCAGCAGGGTTTCCAGTGGCGACAGGTCCGCCCCTCCCTGAGCGACTATCAGGACCCGCATGGGACTCCTTGCATGCAAACGACCATCGTTGCACGAGCCCTCGTGTTGTAAAAGTGTGCTGAGGCGCTAGTTTTCCAGGGCAACGAAAGCCGCGCGGACAGCGGGCTGTTAGAGTGGTTCCGGGCCGGTGCGGACCGGCGGATTCGGAGGGGGGAACGCCATGGAGCGGCGGGGCTCGAAGGACGCGGCGGTGGGGGCTCGGAAGGCGCCCTACGTGCCAGTGCAGGTGCCACGGCGCAACTTCGAGGGGCTGTTCGTCCATGCGCTGAAGCCCTCCGGCGCGTTCGCCCAGTCTCTGCGAGACATCGGCTACGACACGGACACGGACGCATCGCAGGAGTACTACCCCCTCACCGTGTGGCGCGCGGCGCTGGGTGTGGCGCGGCGCTTCGCGTGCGCGGGACAACCTCCTGAGGAGGCAAACCGGGCGCTGGGGCACCGCTACGTGGAGGGCTTCGCGCAGACGTTGGTGGGGCGCATCTTCGCCACCGCGGCGCCACTGTTGGGTACCGAGCGTTGTCTGACGCGGCTGCCCACGTACCTGAAGGCGGGGCGCGAGGACATGAAGATGGTCCTGGAGCCGGTGCAGGAGCGGGAGTGGCGCGTGCGGGTGGTGGACGGGGACCCGTTGCCGGACTTCGTGGCGGGCGTGGTGGAAGGCGTGCTGCGGCGCACCCGGGTGCGGCCGCTCGTGGACGTGCTGGACCGGCAGCCGGCCGGCTACGCGCTGCGCGTTCGCTGGGAGGATGCGTGAGGCGGCGCGTCAGTTGAGGTAGTTCTTGGGCGGCGGCGCCGAGTGCCTGGCGATGCGGGCGGCTTCTGGACGGATTTTCTGGAGCCAGCGGCCGATGACGTCCAGCAATCCATCGAAGGTGTCGCGCAGGGCCCAGGCCCGGTCGTCGGAGTCCGGCAAATCATCGCAGCGCGTGAGTCCGTCGCGCAGCGCGCGCTGGGCGCCAGGGAAGGCCTTGCACGAGTCGATGAGTCGCTCGGCGGTGCGGGCATAGAGGCGGTAGCAGCCGTCCACGTCGCCCCGGTTGTACGCGGGGGCGCCCGCGTTGATGGCGTGGCCCAGCGTGGTGGCGATGGACTCCAGCGCATCCGTCGTCGCGCCTTCCAGCACGCTCAACGGATGTTGCGGCACCCTTCTCACGCGTCCGGCCCTGCGGCGAGGCGCCTCCAGCGCGGACAGGGGCGAGGCGGCCGAGCCCCGCAGGAGCGGCGCGATGTAGCGCGTGGGGATGACGAGGCCCAGGGAGCGGCCGTTGGCCAGCGCCGCGGTGGCCACGCCGACCACCGCGCCGCGCATGTCCAGCACCGGCCCGCCGGAGGACTCCTCCGGAAGCGTGCGCGTCAGCTCCAGCAAGGTGAGCCAGTCGCCGAGCACCTGGACCGCCCGCACTTGCTGGGAGCGAACCTCCGGTGCGGGGCCGGCGCCGGCTCGCAGGACGTAGACGGTGTCTCCCTCGGCGGGCAGGGGTGCGGGCGCCAGACCGAGCGGAGGCGCCAGGTCCGTCACCGGTAAACGGAGGATGGCCAAATCACGGCGGTCATCCATCGCCGCCACCTGGTCCACCTCCGCGCGCGTCCCATCCGCCATCACCGCGTGGATGAGGCGTGCTCCCGCCACGGCATGCAGGCTGGTGACGAGGTGTCCCTGTCCGGTGGCGACGAAGGCAGAGGCCGTGTGGCCATCGACTTCCAGCAACACCAGGGAGGGCGAGGCTTGGACCAGCGCGTCACGGGGGGGAGAACTGTTGCTTCCCTCGGCCATGGAGAGCCTCCTGCATCGCGGGGCATCTGGGCACCTGGGCCGGGCGCCGCCCCCGCGCGCTCATTGTACCCCAGTTGTAGCAAGCCGCTCGCCCTTCACCCAACCAGGGGGGGCATTCGTTGACGCGTTGGTTCACTTGTCTGTGGCGTTGAAGTGTCAGGTCGTTAAACCTCCGACCCGAAATGCACAAGACCCACCTCGTAGGCGCCCGAACGCACAACCTGAAGGACCTCTCCGTGGACCTCGCGGAAGGGGAGCTGGTCTGCATCACCGGAGTCTCGGGGGCGGGCAAGTCGAGTCTGGCGCTCGACACGCTGTATGCCGAGGGTCAGCGGCGCTTCGTGGAGAGCTTCAGCCCGTATGCCCGGCAGTTCCTGGAGCGGCTGGAGCGGCCGCCCATGGAGGCGCTGGAGCCGGTGGCCGCGGGTGTGGCGGTGGACCGGCGCGCGCCGGTGAAGAGCTCGCGCTCGACGGTGGCGACGCTGGCGGACGTGGAGCCGTATCTGTCCGCGCTCTTCACGCGCGAGGCGATGCCGGTGTGCCCGGACTGCGGCGTGGAGGCGGTGCGCACGGATGCGCGCGTCGCGGCGTCGGCCCTGCTGCGCGAGTCGCCGGAGGCCCAGGCCCTCATCGCCTTCCCGCTGCGCATCGCGGACACGGCCTCGTTCCTGGACGTGCGCGCCCGGTTGCTGAAGGACGGCTACCACCGGCTGGTGGTGCAGGGCGAGGTGCGGGAGCTGGAGTCGCTCAAGCCCTCGGAGGCGACGGACTCCGCGGGCGTGGCGCGGGTGCTGGTGGACCGGGTGAAGCTGTCTGCCTCGCAGCTGTCGCGCGTGACGCAGGCGATGGAGGACGCGTGGGCTCGCTCGGAGGGCGAGGCGGTGGTGCTGGTGGCCGGCGCCGAGCCGAAGCGGGTGCGCAGGGGGCTGGTGTGTCCGAAGTGCGCGCGTGAGTTCGAGGCCGCGCGGCCGGGCCTGTTCAGCTACCAGTCGCCGGTGGGCGCGTGCGCGCCGTGTCGAGGCTTCGGGCGCACCATCGGCATCGACTGGGACAAGGTGATTCCCAACCCGGCGCTGAGTCTTTCAGAGGGGGCCATCCGTCCGTGGTCCGGCGCGTCGACGGAGTGGGAGCGGGGCATGCTCCAGCGCTGGTGCCGCGCGAAGGGGATTCCCATGGACGCGCCCTGGGCGTCGCTGACGCCGGCGCAGCGGGAGTCGGTGCTGGAGGGTGCGGGTGACTACGACGAAGGGCGCGCCTATCCGGGCGTGCGCGCGTGGTTCCGGTGGATGGAGGGGCGCACGTACAAGATGCACGTGCGCGTTCTGCTGGCGCGCTACCGCGCGTATTCGCTGTGCCAGAGCTGTGGCGGCGCGCGGCTCAATGAGCAGGCGCGCGCGTACCGCGTGGGCGGGTTGGACCTGCCGGGCTGGCACGGGCTGGAGCTGACGGAGGCGCTGGCTCGGCTGGAGGCGCTGGGCACGACGACGGGGCAGGGCGAACTGGCGCGGCGTGAGCTGTCCGGGCGCCTGAGCTACCTGCGGCGCGTGGGGTTGGGCTACCTGACGTTGGACCGCCAGGCGCGCACGCTGTCCGGAGGCGAGGCGCAGCGCGTGTCGCTGACGGCGGCGCTGGGGACGTCACTCACCGGCTCGCTGTTCGTCCTGGACGAGCCCACGGTGGGACTGCATCCCGGGGACGTGCCTCCGTTGACGGAGGCCATCGCGGAGCTGGCGGAGCGGGGCAACATCGCGCTCGTGATTGAGCATGACCCGCTGGTCATCCGCTCCGCGCATCGCGTGCTGGAGCTGGGCCCCGGCGCGGGCCGCGAAGGTGGACGGCTGTGCTTCGATGGTCCGCCGGAGGCGCTGGCGAAGCGCAAGGACCTGCCCACCGGTCGACTCCTCGCGGGGAGCGATGAGGCGCCGAGGACGCCTCGCGTGAAGACGGGCTCCATCGAGGTGCGGGGCGCGCGGGAGCACAACCTGAAGGCGCTGTCGGTGAGCGTGCCGCTGGGCGTGCTGTGCGCGGTGACGGGGCCGAGCGGCTCCGGCAAGAGCACGCTGGTGGACGAGGTGCTCTACCGGCACCTGGCCCGGCGGCTGGGCGTGAAGGACGTGGAGGCCCCGGGCGTGGTGGACGCGCTGGAGGGGGCCGAGGCGGTGAAGGCCATCACCTTCGTGGACCAGTCTCCGCTGGGGCGCACGTCGCGTGGCAATGCCGCCACGTACACCAAGGCGTGGGACAGGCTGCGCGAGCGCTTCGCCGCGGAGCCCGACGCGCAGGTGCGCGGACTGACGCCGGCCCACTTCTCCTTCAACGTGGACAAGGGGCGCTGCGAGGCGTGCTCGGGCGAGGGCTACGAGACGGTGGAGATGCAGTTCCTCGCGGACGTGGCCCTGCTGTGCGCGGTGTGCCGGGGCCGGCGCTTCAAGGAAGAGGTGCTCGCCGTCCGCCACCAGGGCTTCAGCGTGGCGCAGGTGTTGGAGATGACGGTGTCCGAGGTGCTCCAGCACTTCGGGAGCGACGCGGCCCTCCAGCGCACGCTGGGGCCGGTGGCGCGGCTGGGCCTGGGCTACCTGCCCCTGGGGCAGCCCCTGTCCACGTTGTCGGGCGGAGAGGCGCAGCGGCTGAAGCTGGCGCGTGCGCTGGCCACCGAGTCGAAGGGCTCGCTGTTCCTCATCGACGAGCCGAGCGCGGGCCTGCACGCGGAGGACGTGCGTCACGTCATCGACGCACTTCATGCGCTGGTGGACCGTGGCGCCAGCGTCATCGTCGTGGACCACGACGTGTCGGTGATGAAGGCGTCGGACTGGGTCATCGACCTGGGGCCGGTGGGCGGCAAGGACGGCGGCCAGTTGGTGGCTGAAGGCACGCCCGCGGACGTGGCGCGTGGCGAGGGCGCGACGGCGGAGGCGCTGCGAGGTGAGCGCAAGCCGTTGGGCCGTTCGGTGAAGCCGCGCAAGCCGGGCAAGGACGTCGCTCCGGCCATCGAGGTGGAGCACGCGCGCGAGCACAACCTTCAGGACGTGTCGTGCAAGATTCCGCTCGGGAAGATGACCGTCGTCACCGGCCCGAGCGGCTCGGGCAAGAGCTCGCTGGCCTTCGACGTGGTGTTCGCGGAGGGACAGCGGCGCTTCCTGGAGACGCTCAGCCCCTACGCGCGGCAGTTCCTGCCCACCATGCCCCGGCCGGACGTGGAGCGCGTCAGCTCCATTCCGCCCACCGTGGCGCTGGAGCAACGCACCTCTCGCGCGGGTGGCACGAGCACCGTGGCCACCGTCACCGAGGTGGCCCACTACCTGCGCCTGCTGTTCGCCAAGCTGGGGGAGCCGCACTGCCCTCGCGACGACACGGCCATCACCTCCATCTCTCCGGAGCTCCTGTTCGCGCAGCTCTCCGCGATGAAGGGCGAGGCGACGGTGCTGGCGCCCGCGGTGCGCTCGCGCAAGGGCACGTACCTGGATGTCTTCACGGCGGCGGCGCGCGGGGGCATCACCACCGCCATCGTCGACGGGCAGCTCGCCTCCACGGATGACCCGCCGCGACTGGCGAAGACGCGCGAGCACGACATCGACCTCGTCATGTACGAGGGCAAGGTCTCCAAGCTGCCGCGTGACGTGTTCGACAAGGCGCTGGGCTGGGGACAGGGCGCGCTGAAGCTGCGCACCTCGAAGGGTGAGACGCTGCTGTCCACCGAGCGCACCTGTCCCCAGTGCGGCACCGCCGTGCCGGAGCTGGACCCGCGCTGGTTCTCCTTCAACACGAAGCAGGGGCGCTGCGACTCGTGCGAGGGCACGGGTGTGCAGGGCGGACCCACGGCGCAGGCCGAGGGCGAGACGGCGCCGTGCCGCGCGTGCGGTGGCAGTCGGTTGGACCCCATCCCTCGCGGCGTGCGGCTGGAAGGGGCGCGCTACCACGAGGTGGTGAAGCAGTCCGTGGCCTCGGCGCTGGAGCGCGTGAAGGGCTGGAAGTTCAAGGGGGACCGCGCGCTCCTGGGCGAGCCGTCCCGACAGGAGCTTCTGCGGCGCATGGAGTTCCTGGAGCGTGTGGGCCTGGGCTACCTGTCCCTGGACCGCAACGCGGCCACGTTGTCGGGCGGAGAGATGCAGCGACTGCGCTTGTCCGCGCAGCTCGGCGCGGGCCTCACCGGGGCGATGTACGTGCTGGATGAGCCCACCATCGGCCTGCATCCGCGTGACACCCACCGCCTGCTCGACAACCTGCGCGCGCTGGTGAACACGGGCTCCACGGTGCTGGTGGTGGAGCACGACTCGGACACCATCCGCGCGGCGGACCATCTGCTCGACCTGGGACCCACCGGTGGCCGTGGCGGCGGACGCATCCTCGCGGAAGGCCCGCCGGACGTGGTGCTGCAGAGCGACTCTCCCACGGCCGTCGCGCTGCGCGAGGCTCAGGTGCGGCCTCCTTCAGGACGCGGAGAGCCAAAGCACTGGCTGGAGCTGAAGGGCGCGCGCGCCAACAACCTGAAGCGCGTGGACCTGCGGCTGCCCGTGGGCCGGCTCAACGTCGTCAGTGGCGTGTCCGGCTCCGGCAAGAGCACGCTGATTCGCCAGGTGCTCTACCCGGCGCTGCGCGAGGCGCTGGAGCTGGTCTCCTCGAAGCCGGGCCCCTTCGATTCGCTGAAGGGCGTGGACCCGGTGAAGCGGGTGATGTCGGTGGACCAGTCGCCCATCGGTCGCACGCCGCGCTCGGTGCCGGCGACGTTCCTGGGCATCTGGGACGAGCTGCGCCGGGCCTTCGCCGCCACGCCCGAGGCGAAGATTCGGGGCTTCTCCGCCGCGCGCTTCTCCTTCAACACCGCCGCCGGTGGACGGTGCACCGCGTGCGAGGGGCAGGGCTCCATCTCCCATGAGATGTCCTTCCTCCCGGACGTGGTGACGCCGTGCGAGGCCTGCGGCGGCGCGCGCTTCGACGCGGCCACGCTGGAGATTCGCTACCACGGCCTGTCCATCGGCGACGTGCTGCGGCTGTCCGCCGACGAGGCGAAGGACGTCTTCCGCTCCATTCCCAAGGTGGCCGCGCCGCTGCAATGCCTGTCGGATTTGGGCGTGGGCTACCTCCAGCTCGGACAAGGCTCCAACACCCTGTCCGGCGGCGAGGCGCAGCGGCTCAAGCTGGCGTCCGAGCTGACGGCCTCCTCACGGCACGAGCCCACGCTGTACGTGCTCGACGAGCCGACGACGGGCCTGCACCTGGGCGACGTGGAGAAGCTCATCACCTTCCTGGGGCGACTGGTGGACCGGGGCGACACGCTGGTGGTCATCGAGCACCACCCGTCCGTCATCGGCGCGGCGGACCACGTCGTGGAGCTGGGGCCGGAGGGCGGCGATGACGGCGGCCTCATCGTCGCGGAGGGCACGCCTCGCGAGGTGGCGAAGGTGAAGACGGCCACCGGGCGGGTGCTCAAGTCCCTCTTCTCCGGCGAGGACCGTCACGCATCGCGTCGCGGCGCGACGGGGAGCCGGTGAGGGTGGGATGTCGAAGACAGGACAGAAGGTCGTGAAACGGGGGCGGGGCTTCGGCATTCTTGGCGGCCCCATGAGAACCCTCCATGTACTGACCGTCGCCACGGCGCTCATCGTCACCCCGGCACTCGCCGGGGATTCGGCGACGAAGCCCACCACTCCCGCGAAGTCCCAGCCCCCGAGCGAGAAGAAGCCCATGTCCCTGCATGACCTGTCCGCGAACCGTCTCGATGGCAAGGCCGAGAAGCTCTCCGATTTCCAGGGCAAGGTCCTGGTCGTGGTGAACACCGCGTCGGAGTGTGGCTACACGCCGCAGTACGCGGGCCTGGAGAAGCTCTTCCAGGACTACAAGGACAAGGGCGTCGTCGTGCTGGGCTTCCCGTCCAATGACTTCGGCGGGCAGGAGCCGGGCAGCTCGGAGGACATCAAGAAGTTCTGCGAGCTGCGCTTCAAGGTCAGCTTCCCCATGTTCGAGAAGGTGAAGACGAAGGGCGACGGCCAGTCCCCGGTCTACGCCTTCCTCGCGAAGAACCACGACGCGCCGAAGTGGAACTTCCACAAGTACGTCGTGGGCAAGGACGGCCAGGTGAAGGCGGGCTTCCCCAGCAAGGTGACGCCGGAGAGCGACGAGCTGCGCAAGGCCGTCGACGCCGCGCTCGCCCAGCCGTAGTGGACGGCTGAGCTCTCGCCGGCCCGGAGCGAGCATCCGCCCGGGCCGGTGCCGGGTCGTCCGTCGGGAGCCCGAGGGCTCGCGAGGACTGACGCTCCGTCCTCCGTCCTCCCTGCATGCGGCCCGTGAGGCCACCGTGGCATGTGGGCCATGAGGGGCCCACCGTGGTGGTGGACGTGGCCCTTGAGGAGGGAGCCGCATGGCCATCGCGTCGATACCCGGACTGGGAACGAAGGAGGAGGCGTGGCCGGCGCTTCCATTCGCGGAGTGGAAGGACACCTATGCCACGCTGCACCGGTACACCCAGGTGCTCGGCAAGGTGCGGCTGACGCTGACGCCACCGGAGAACCACTGGTGGAATGTGTCGTTCCGCGTGACGGCGCGGGGTCTGACGACAGGGCTCATCCCCTATGGGAATGGCGGCTTCGAGGTGGACTTCGACTTCCTCGCCAGCGAGCTGCGCTTCCTGACGAGTCAGGGGGACGTGCGCGTCATGGAGCTGACGTCCCGACCGGTGGCGGAGTTCTACCGGGATGTCATGGCCACGCTGCGCTCGCTGGGCATCGAGACTCGCATCTGGGAGCAGCCGGTGGAGATACCGGACGACACCACGCCGTTCAGTCAGGACCGGCACCACGAAACCTATGTGGCCGAGCACGCGCAGCACTGGTGGCGGGCGCTGCTCCAGGCGGACCTCATCCTGAAGGAGTTCCGGGCCCGCTTCACCGGCAAGTGCAGCCCGGTGCAGTTCTTCTGGGGGAGCTTCGACCTGGCGGTGACGCGCTTCGGTGGCCGGCCCGCGCCGGTGCGTGAAGGCGCGGATGCGGTGACGGCCGAGGCCTACTGCGAGGAGGTCTGCAGCGCGGGCTTCTGGCCCGGCAGCGAGGCCCTGGGCGGCGCGGCGTTCTATTGCTACGCGGCACCGGAGCCGACGGGCTTCGCCGCCGCGCGCGTGGAGCCGGCGGAGGCGGGATACGACGCGGGCCTCAAGGAGTTCCTGCTGCCCTACGAGTCGGTGCGCCACGCGAAGGACCCCAAGGCGTTCCTGCTCGACTTCTTCCAGACGAGCTACGACGCCTGCGCGAACCTGGGGAAGTGGGACCGGGCCCGGCTGGAGCGGCCGCTCATCATTCCCGACAGCTTGAAGGCGGCTCGCGGCTCCGTCAGTGCCACGGAGGCCGAGCAGCCCACCGCCGACAGTCACTCGTGAGGGCGTGGCTCCGTGGCCGTTGCGTGATGCACCCGTGAGCGCCACGGCGGAGATGCGCCGTGGCGTTCAGTACGGTGGCAGCAAGCGGCGGAAGCCGTGTGCGAGCACGATGGCGAGGACTCCCAGATTGCGAGGGAGCAGTCCGGGCCAGAAGAGGGCGAGCGGGCCCGTCCTCTCGGCAGGGGGGGCGCCTGAGGGGAACTGCCGCGCCAGGCGTTCAGCGAGCGTCCGCATCCACTGAGTTGAGCGAGGCCACTCGGCGACGCCGTCCAGCCATGCCTGGGGAATGCCGCCCGCGCCGACGGTGGCTCCGAGCATGCCTCCCACGATGGCGCCCACCGTGTCCGTGTCTCCGCCGAGCAGGATGACTTCCTCCACCGCGCGGGGGAGGTCGTCCGGGTGGCGCAGCCACGCATAGAGGGCCACGGGCACGGTGTGCATGACGTAGCCCGTGACTCCACGTCCCAACCCGAGGACCTCGGCGAGCTCCGTCAGGGAGGCACCGCGCGCCAGTTGGGCGCTCAGCGTGTCGAGCACCGCGTGAAAGTCAGCGGTGGTGGTGGCTTCGCGCAGCATGCGCAGCGCGGCCTCCGAGTCCTTCACGGCCTCGGGCCCGTGCAGGGCGCCGTACGCGGCGGCTCGTGCGACGAGGCGCGCTCCGTCCTCGGCCCGGGGATCTCGATGGGTCAGCCGTGTGGAGGCCCGCACGAAGGCATCGAGCCGCTCTGGCTGCGCGGCGAGACAGGCTCCCAACAGGGGTGCTCGCATCGCCGGGCCGTTGCCCGCGGAGACGACGCCGCTGTGCTCGGGCGGGAAGCCGAACCACAACTTCATGATGGCGCGCACGGTCGCCCAGCCGATGCCCGCGGGCAGGGCCAGGAACCACCCCCGCAGTCTCCACCCGAGGTTGCGAGCGAAGCGCGGCGCGTCCTCGGGTTGCGCGAGCAGGGCCTGTCCCGTCATGCACGCGTGCTCTGTGTCATCGCTGGCGAAGCCCCGGCCCAGCACCAGCCGGTGTCGCAGCGGCGCGCCTCCAAACATGCGGTGTGCCCGTCGGGGGCCGAGCCCTTCCCGGGGCAGACCCAGGGCGTCTCCCACGAGGGTTCCGAGCAGTGCACCGGTGATGAGGTCCTGACGTGAGCGCGAGTCCATGTCCGGGACGAATGCAATCACGGAGCCCGCCCCGCGCCGAGAGTGTTCACAGTCTTGGCGCGAAGGGCGCCTGACAGATTGGCAAAGCTCGTCGGGAGGTGGCGTCAGGATGTCGGGGCCGCGCGCGAGTCGCTGCCGCCGCGCGACGCTCAGTCCATGCGCCGACGCCACGCTGGCAGGGCGCGTCGAGAGATGGCGTCAGGAGTTCGAGGCCGCACGCGAGTCGATGCCGCCTCGCGACGCTCAGCCCATGCCCCGTCGCCATGCTCAGCCCATCCGTCGACGCCACGCACGCGTGAGCAGGATCGCGACGGCGACCACACCCACCACGCCCAGCAGAGTCAACCCGAGCAGCCACAGGAAGATGCGGTCCACCAGCATGGCGGCACGCTGGAAGGCGTGGTCCACCAATCCGTAGCCGATCTGCTCGCCCTGCTGGAGTGTCTCCACGCGTTCGGTGTGAAGCGCCGCGAGAATCGCCTGCCGCTCGCCTCGCACGTCCCCCATGAGCGCCTGTCGCTCCGACTCGATGAACCGCTGGAGAGCCTCCCTGCCCGCGTCGAGAGCGCTCAGCACCGCCGTCCTCTCGCGGGCCACCATCGCGGGAGTCCCCGCCGCCAGCGCGCCCAACTGGTCCAGCGTGTCCACCACGCGGTCCAGGTCCCGCATCGCCTCCTTCGCGGGCAGCGTCCTCAGGACCTCCTGCGCCATCGACTCCACCTGCCAGCGGGCCTGTCGGGGGAGGGACGCGGCGTAGAGGTCCACGCGCGCGGTGATGTCGCGCACGTCTTCGACGAGTGCCCCGGCCGTCCCCCTCGCCCCCATCCCGGACAGAGACGTCACGTCCGCCAGCAACCCCACGGTGGACACCCGCGCGACGAGCGAGCCCACCAGCGGGTTCTTCGCGGCCCACTCATGGACGAGGCGGTGCGCGGGCGACACGTCCGCATGGCCGGACACGTCCTTCCACAGCGCCTCCACTTCGGCCTCCTGCTCGCGCAACATGCGCTCGGCCTTGGCTGTCACCTCGGGTGACGCCCCCGCGGAGACGGCCCACTGCGGAAGCGCGAGCTCGAGCTGCGCGAGCAGGGCCCACGCATCCACCAGGGCCGCCACGGGGTCGGGCTGGAGCAACGCGGCCTGCATCGCCGGCACGGAGTTGATCTTGAAGGTGGTCATCGCCTCGCGCACGGAGGCCGAGCCCGAGCGCGCGGCGATTTCATCCGAAGAGACCTCCAGCAACCCGGAGAAGCGGCGCGCCATGTCCCGCACCCGCGTACGCAACGCCCCGACGGACAGGTCCGAGCGGCCCACGCGGCGCACCAACTCCGAGCGCGGCGCCGAGACGGTGCAACCGCCAAGGCAGGCGAGCAGCAAGACGCAGCCAGCGAGTCGGCGGACGCGAGACATGGAGCGCAGGCAACCTGGGCATGTCCGCCCGCGCCGACGAGTGTTCCCGAGGACACGCCCGTGTCCGACGCCTGACGCTCCCATACGTCAACGGCGTCGGACACGGGCCCGCACGTCACTTCTTCCCGGGCTTGGGCGGGAAGCGCTCCAGGATTTCCTTCACGGACTTGTCGATGTTCGACTGCCGCTTCTCCGCCTTGGCGTTGTCGTCAATCTCCGCCTGCGCCTGCCCGCGCCAGACGAGCTTCTTGGACTCGGCGTCCACGATGTCCAGCAGGAGGGTGCCCTGCTCGTACTCGCGCACATACGTCTCGGGCGCGGACATGGCGACGGTCCCACCGCCGTAGAACGGGTCCCACATCGAGTTGTACGGATAGCCGTAGTAGGAGTTGACGGTGTCCGCTTCAATCTTGTTGTCGATGGCCCCATGCCAGCCGATGAGGAAGTTGGGGTTCGCCCCCGCATCCACCTTCTGGTAGCCGTGCGACTGCAGATACGCGTCGGCCGCGTGCTGCACCTGGCCACCGACGATGGGATTGTAGACGCGCTTGTCGGTCCCCTCTGGCTGCGGGAGCCACGCGTAGGTCTTGTATCCGTCGATCTGCTGGACGGCGCTGGGGTCGTAGTTGCTGCTCACGTCGATGCTCGCGCAGGCCGTGAAGGCCAGGCCCAGCAGCAGGGGTGCGAGTCGGGGCAGTAGACGCATGGAATCCTCCTCGGTGGCGGCGCGGCACGCGCCGTTGGCTCCCTGACGGTAGGCACGGGCGCTCATCGCCCCCGGGGACGGATGCCCGTCCGTCCCCGACTCCAGTCTCATTCCCGAGGGAGGGGCCTCAGTCTTCGCCCCGAGAGTCCCCCGGCAGCTCGTTCTTCCAGAATCGCTTGGTCTTCACTCCGCCGCCGCGCGCGAGGGCGAGCGCCAGCTTCGCCCGCTTCTCCGGAGCAAGCTCCTTGGCCAGCGCCTGGTACATCTCCCGGTCCAGCGCGGCGATGCGCTCGCGCGCCTCGAACGCACGCTGCGCGGCGGCGTCCACCTGGGCCAGCGCCGCGCTGTCGCCCCGCGCCGCCTGATGCAGCGTGCGAGCCGCGTCGCGAACCTGCTCCCGCAGAGGCCGCCGCTTCTCGTCGAAGCGCCGCAACGTCTCTTCCATCTTCAACGCCTGCGCGTTGTCCAGCTCCAGCGCGTCCGACAGCGTCAGCACCTGCCGCAGCCGCATCCGCTTCTCCGCGCGCTCCATCCGCTCGGCCTCGCGAGGCTGCTGCTCCGCGCCCTCCTTGTTGCCGGGCCGGGCCAGCGCCAGCCAGGGCACCAGCACCACCGTCACCGCCACCCACGACTTGCGAGTCATCGTCTTCACAGCGTCTCCCCCAGCAGCGCTTCCTCGTCCCAGCTCTCGACGTCGTCGAGCGCTTCCTCGTCTTCCCACTCGGAGCTGGCCTCCAGCGGCTCCAGCCCCGCCCAGGCCTCGAAGTCCGCCAGCGCCCGCGCTTCCACCGCGCGCTCCTCGGATGGCAGCTCCTGGGGCTCCGGCGGGGTGTTCCAGTCCCAGGGGCGCGGGATGCCTGGCACCAGGACCATCACCGCCACCGCCGCTGCCGCCGCCACCAACGAGCCCACGGTGCGTCGCCGCAGCGCCTGGCTCATGCGCTCCCGCTTCCATGTGTCCAGCGCTCGCTGGGGCAGCGCTTCCTGTGCGTGCTTCTCCGCCGCCGTCGGCGCGGGCAACGTCAAGAGCGACAGGACCTCCACCGACGCGGCGAAGGCCTCGCGGCACCCCGCGCACGACTCCAGATGGTGGAGCAGGGCCACGGTCTCCGACGCCTCCAGCGCCCCCGCGGCGTGGAGATCCACCCGCGCTTCCTGGTCAGGGCATGCAGCCATCAACGCATCTCCTCGGGCTCGCCCACCCGCGCCTTCAGGCGCTTCACCGCATGGTGGAACTGCACCTTCGCATTGTTCTCGGTGATGCCGAGCGTCTCCGCGATGTCCTTGAACGCCAACCCGGCGTCCACGCGCAGCGTCAACACCTCGCGCTGACGCCTGGGCAGCGTCAGCACCGCCTCGCGCACCTCGCGCGCTCTCTCCGCCCGCTCCAGGCCGTCCTGCGCGGACTCGCCAGGGGCCTCCGCCACCTCGTCGTTCGCGGCCTCCACCAGCACCGGCCGCCACCGCTGGCCGTGCCGCGCGTGGTTCTTCGCCAGGTTGAGGGCGATGCGCACCAGCCACGCACGGAACGGCGCCGGGCCCACGGGCGTGAAGCGCGCGAACACCCGGCGAGAGGCCTCCAGCGCGCGCAGGAAGGCGGCCTGCGTCAGGTCCGCCGCGTCCTCGGGCCGGGTCGTGTAGCGGCGCACCAGCGAGAAGACGAGCGCCCGGTGCCGCGTCACCAGCACCTCGAAGGCCGCCTCCTCGCCGTCCAGGAAGACACGACAGAGCACCTCGTCCGGCGCCCGCTCCAGGGCCAGCCGGCGAGACGGCATCGCCACGACCCGGCCGCCTGTCTCCCTGATGCTCACGACGCCTTCAACCCCCGAGCCGCCCCCAGGTTATTTTTCGACGCGTTTCCGCCATCGCATCAATTCATGAATCTCAGGAAATGACAGCGATTTGGCCGACACTCGGTTGTGACGTCGGGTTGCCCTGTTCGCTCGGCCGCTGTCAGAATGGCCGCGGTTGGTGCAACCCACGGACTTCTCATGGTTCTGGAAGGCTCGGGCTCTCGCATCAAGGGGGGCGTGCTCATATCCCGCTTGAACATGCTGCGCCGGCACGGCGGGCAGGTTCGGGTGGACGAGGTCCTCGGGCGGCTGCCCCCGTCGGACCAGGCATTGCTTCGCAAGTCGATATTGCCGGTGGCCTGGTATCCGCTGGAGCTGAACCTGCGGCTGGACTCGGCCATCGCGGAGGTGCTGTCGCCGGATGACGAGGGCCGGGCCTTCATCGACATGGGCCGCGCGTCCGCGGACGAGTCGCTCCACGGTCCGCAGCATGCCTTCGTGAGGGCGGGGGACCCGCACTTCCTGTTGAGCCAGGCGGCGCGCATCTACCGGTTCTATTACGCGGTGGGCTCGCGCACGTACGACTGGACGGGGCCCCGGTCCGCGGTGCTGCGCACCTTCAGCGCGGAGAACGTCACGGAGGCCGACTGCCTCACCATCATCGGCTGGCACGAGCGAGCCATCGAGCTGTCGGGCGGTCAGTCGCCGCGAATCACCCACCCGATGTGCCGCGCCCGGGGCGCATCCCATTGCGAGTACTACTGCCTCTGGGACTGAAGCCCGGGGTTCAGGCTGCCGTGTCGTAGGCGACGGAGAGCGGGGTGGACTCGAGGTAGCGCAGGACGTCATCCAGGTGGCGGTACACGCGCACCTCGTGGCGGATGATGTCCTCGATGCGGCCGTCGGGGCCGATGATGAACGTGACGCGGCGGTCCACCCGGAGCACCGGCCAGAGCACGTCATAGGCCCGGCTGATGACCCGGTCCGGGTCTCCGAGCAGGGAGAAGTGGATGTCTTCCTTCTCCGCGAAGGCGCACTGGGTGCGCTGGGTGTCCACGGAGACGCCCACCAGCTCCGCGCCCAGCTCCTGGAGGCGGTGGTGGTTGTCCCTGAACGCCCGGTTCTCGATGGTGCAGCCGAGCGTGAAGGCCTTGGGAAAGAAGAACAGGACGACCCTGCGGCCCCGGAGCGCGGACAGGCTCAGGGGCGCGCCATGGCAGTCCGTGGCGGAGAAGTCCGGCGCGAGGTCTCCAATGGCGAGCATTCCGACGGCTCCCTTTCTGGTGGCCGCGACGGTCCACCGGTACCACGTTTTCCGCGCGAGTCCGGGGACGTATTCCCCACCGGACGCCACCCGTTCTCCCCTCGACTGCGGGACTGTGTCCTTCCCAAGTCCCGGGGAGGGGCGCGTCCTGCATCGCATGGTTGGAGTCACCGGGGTGTTAAGTAATGTTGAGCGCCGCGCCAGGGGGTGGAGCCGTCAACGCACCCGGCGACACCCGGTGCGGCGCTCACACCCCCCTCACTCCCGCGGAACGTAAGCCAGGCCGTCAGGGGCTTCAGCGAAACCCATGGGGGTTGAACAGGGGCTGTCTGTTCTGCTGGCAGTCGATGGTCTGCTGGATGAGGTTCGGATGGCGGAACGGGAGCAGGTTCATGCCCGGCGCGGCGAGTCCATCCGCCTCCAATTTGCTCTGGAGGAACTCGAGGCTCTCCTTGGGGGTGACTTGCGACTGGCAGGACTCGTCCAGGTAGACCTTGGGGTCGGGAAGGTAGTGGCCGGAGGCGGAGTCCGCCTGGGTGACCTGGCCTCCTTTCGCCAGCAGTATGCCCGCCGCATACACGTCGCCCCCTGACGCCAGATAGCTGTGGGGCACGGCGTTGTTCGTGTTGGCATCAGTCCCCGTGTAGGAGATGGCCACCCGCCCATCCTTCGCGCGGTGGGAATAGGCGTAGTAGCCGTCCTGGGCCAGGTCGTTCGGGCCCGACAGGAAGCTCACCCCGGGAATCTCGGTCGGGTCTTCGGGATAGCTCCACCTCCCCGTGGCGAATGCATTCAGCCAATCCTTCCAGACGCCATGATTGGACCAGGTCTTCGGCGCAACGGGGGCGTCGGCCATATCGCACGTGGGAAGAGGCATGGGCAGGAAGCTGTCCATGAGGCCGGGGACCTTGCACACGTCCTGCCGCAGGCCGGTCATGTTCGTCAGCGCGTTCGGCGGGCCACTGGGGCCCATGGGGAGCGACATCGCATTCGCCTTGGGCAGGATGTTCTCCACCGCGCTCTGGGCCGCGAGGAACATGGTGCCGTACTTCAACACCTTCCACGCGAGCCCACCCCAGCCTCCCGAGTCCTGCTGCGTGTCCTCGTCATCAAGGTCCTCCTGCGGCCCCACCGGGTAGTCCGTCCCCTCCCGGGCATTCAGCTGCTGGGTCAGCAGGTCCGCGGCGTCTTCGTAGTACTCGAACTCCTGGTCCTCCCCCATGGCCGCGAGCTGCTGCTTCATCTCGGGCCAGTAGCGGTCGGGAATGCCTTTGTCCCAGAGGAACTCCTCCACCGTCTTCCAGGCCTCGTCGACGCTCTCCGTGACGTCACCACTGGTGATGCGCATGCGCTGGACGACGGGGGCCCGTGGTGGGCCGCGCTGCAGCGCCGCCACCCTGGGGCTCGTGTTCAGCAATTGCTGGTAGCCGGACACGCGCTGGACCGGAGGGCTCTGATTGGCGCGTTGCTGGCATTGCGCGAGCCCCCGCTCCGCGCTCGTGTGGACTCCCTCCCCGCTCACGGTGCGCGAGGGATGGGCCATGCCGTGCATCTCAGAGGGGGCTGCATAGGCCGTCGCGCGCATGGGCTCAGCTCCTGTGGGCTGTCCCAAGAATAGACGCGGGGCTCGCCTCGGAAACAGTTGCTGGCGAGTCCTCCCACTCGAAGGGACTCCCCGCGTCGGGCCCCCTACCCGTGGAGTCGAGAGAGATGGGGATGGATGTGATGCGGAAAGCCCTGTCATGGAAAGCCGCTACAGCGCGGGCGCGCGCCGCGTGGATGGGATTTGAGGCGCTGTCCGGGGATGTCGGGTCGTCAACGGTGCAGCCACGCCATGTCACTGGGTTGAGAGGATATGGCGCTCGGGGGTTGTCTTGAATTCGTGATGGGATTGCCCTGGGTGGCGTGGTGTCTGTTTTGTGGAATGCGTTGTGATAGTCCTTGGGGGCGCCAATCCAGGCGTGACCGGCGTACCGGGAGGTTGCACATGGAACATTCGAACCGTGATGAAATCCTTGCGCAGACCCTGATGGAGATGCAGAGCGCGGAGCCCGAGGGCTTCGAGAGCTCCGGACTGAACCCCTGCAACCTGAGCGACTCCAACGCCGAGCACACCATCGGCATGTGGTCGATCTGGACCACCGAGCAGAACAACTAGTCGCACCGCGCGACTTCGCAGGCACCTGCCCCAGGCGCTGGTGGTGGCCTGGGGCAGGCGTAAAGGCCGGGCGGGACGTCTGGCGCGGTGTTCATGCGCAAGGCCCCGAGCTTCAAACCATGGGCAATCTCAACCTGCTGCCGCAGCACATCCGGGGAGTCGCGAGATGAGCAAAGTGGACGAGCGAGTCTGGGCCGGCATCGATGTCCTGCTTGATGATTACGCGCGCCTCGTGCCGGAGGACCAGGTCCTCGTGGCCTACACGCCCGAGAGTCGCGAGTCCGCCGCGTGGATTGCCACCGTCTTGCGGATGCGTGGGATGGAGGCCGCCTTGTTGGGGATGCGGCCCAAGCCCTTCCCCGACGAGACCTTCCCTCAGCGCCTGGACGCGGCGTTGCCGCCTCCGGAGAGCCTCAAGGGCAAGCTGGTCATCATCACCGTCGAGCGCGACTCGATGTCGCACATGATGACCTTCCGCAACGCCCTGGCGCGCTACGATTTGGACAAGTGGCTGGCGGTGCGAATCATCAACGCCTCCCAGGACTTCTTCCTCAAGGCGCTGAACGTCAGGTCCGGGATGTTGTCGGAGCTCAACGCGGGCTTGCTGGACCGGTTCATGAAGGCGCGCGAGCTGAAGGTGAAGACTCCATCGGGAACGGACCTGCGTATCGGGCTCGACTCGGAGCGGTACCGGTGGATCAGCAACCGGGGCGTGTGGCGTCCTGGGAGCTTCGTCATCCTGCCTGCGGGAGAGGTGGCCACCTTTCCGGGCACCGTGGACGGTGTCCTGGTCGCCGACGGGGCCTTCAACATCAATGCCTTGACGCAGGTCGATGCGCGTCTGGCGAAGAATCCCATCCGCATCCGGATTCAGGACGGCCATGCCGTCGATTACGAGTGTGACAGTCCCGAAGTGAGCCGCCTGGTGGAGGCGGTCTTCGCCCAGCCCAACTCCAGACGGGTGGGGGA
>NZ_JABUMQ010000799.1:0-425 GCF_013336645.1 Myxococcus sp. CA039A
GGTTAAAGCTGTCGCAGATTACGGTTTGTTTACCGTGGGGGGCCAATCCGCACCGGCGCTCCAACCCCTCCAGAATGGCGGTCCATTCACTTTTCGCATAAGAGTGGCTCCGTCCCCCAGCGACCTCGTCTCTCGTAGTGAACGTCGGCAAATTCACAGTTACAGAAGCAAAGGGCGAGATGAGATCATGCATTTTTGCATTCAATAGCCCTGTTCTGGAGTCCAGATAGTCTTTGTCCAGAACATCTTTCAGCACCTCTATCGGATGGCAGCGATAACTTCCGTCTCTTATCTTGGGTCGGGGCTGCAGTGAAATTCGGGCTGCAGCGGATGAATCGTCAGGCAACCGGCCGCATACGGGGCACAACGGGTCAGGCAGAAAGAAATGCCGCGAGCTCTTTAGCGTCTCAAGGTTAATGATATAC
>NZ_JABUMQ010000800.1:0-425 GCF_013336645.1 Myxococcus sp. CA039A
AGGTTGCGCGGCTTGTCGACGTCAGTGCCGCGCGCCAGTGCCGTGTGATACGCCAGCAGCTGCAGCGGCACCACGTGCAGGATCGGCGAGAGCTGCCCGTAGTGCTCGGGCATGCGGATCACCTGGATGCCGTCGCTCGACTGGATGTGCGTATCGGCGTCGGCAAACACGTACAGCTTGCCGCCGCGCGCGCGCACTTCCTGGATGTTCGACTTGAGCTTTTCAAGCAGCGCGTCGTTCGGGGCGACGGTCACGACCGGCATCTGCTCGGTCACCAGCGCCAGCGGACCGTGCTTGAGTTCGCCGGCCGGGTAGGCCTCGGCGTGGATGTACGAAATTTCCTTGAGCTTGAGCGCGCCTTCCAGGGCAATCGGGTAATGCAGACCGCGACCGAGAAACAGCGCGTTTTCACGGCGGGCAAACTC
>NZ_JABUMQ010000801.1:0-425 GCF_013336645.1 Myxococcus sp. CA039A
CGCTCAGCGCCTTCCAGTACACGCTGTACAAGAAGCCGAGGTCCGCACTGGGGCGGAGGCCCGAATCGACAGAGAGGCCACGGGGGAGGTTCCTTCCCGTGGAGGTGGTCGCGTCCCCCGTGCGGCGGACGAGAGAAGGACTGATGCTCGAGGTGGCGCTGCCGCGAGGAGTGCTCCTGCGTTTCCCGGAGGGCACGCAGGCGGAGTACCTCGCGCATCTCGTGGCGGTGCTCGGCTGATGCTGCTGTTGCCCCGGGCGGTGCGAATCCTGCTGGCACGTGGGCCGGTGGACATGCGCAACAGCATCGATGGGTTGGCGGCGATAGTGCGCGCGGAGTGGAAGGAGAGTCTCTACGCCGGCCACCTCTTCGTCTTCGTCTCGCGGCGCGGGGACAAGGTGAAGATTCTCTCCTGGGAAAGGTAGC
>NZ_JABUMQ010000802.1:0-425 GCF_013336645.1 Myxococcus sp. CA039A
GCCAGGAAGCGGTCAACGATAGCAACCGGCTCTCCGTATCCGTAATTGCGGAACGAGTACCCTTTAACCACAAACGGAGCTCCGTTGTAGAACATTTCGTACTGCTGGTGGCGTCCGCCGAACTCAGATCCGATAATGTCCCAGGCCAATTTGAACAGTTTTACTTTTTCCTCCCCTTTGGCCCCTGTGGAGGAACGGATATATTTTCTCATGTCGTCTTTCTTTTCAGGGTTTATCATTTCCTTATAGGAGGAAGGCACCTGCAGTACGCCGCCGCCTACCAATTCTCTCAAGATGCGGATAACAGACGAATAAATGGTATCCTGCATCCCTACGACGCCATACAGATAACGCGCATTCGGGCGGGCTACGCCGTTCTTATCGATGCTGCACTGATATTCCGAGGCCATCAGCATGCCTTCCAC
>NZ_JABUMQ010000803.1:0-424 GCF_013336645.1 Myxococcus sp. CA039A
ATACTATATGTATAAGTTTGACGGTGATACAGGAAAGATTACCAGAATTGGTCAAGCAGGGAGTTGGTCTGAACGTGCAACCATAAGTGGTGTTAATGAGGATGAAACTTTAGTTAGGTATAACCTAACCTACGATAGTAGTGTTTCTGGAGGCCAACAGTACAGATACCTTGATGTCGCAACAGGTCAATCTCACTGGGCAACCATACCTGCTGGATTCAATACAAACTTTGACTTAGACACTGATTTGGGGTTCGACGGCGACATAAACGGCAGATCACTGGAATACAGCAGAGTAAAAGAAACCAGGACCGGTAATTTTCTTTTTGACACATCTTGTAACACTTATGCATACAACCAACTTACTATTATATCTGAGAGTCTTTATATAATGTGTGGGCAAGTCTATAGTTTCACTCCTAGT
>NZ_JABUMQ010000804.1:0-424 GCF_013336645.1 Myxococcus sp. CA039A
CCAAAACCCTCCTCGAATTCGAGGTAGTAGGGGCCGAACTCAGGGTAGCCCTGCTGGGGCTGCATTGTTCCGCCGAGGTGGGCAATGGAATCCCAGCGACTCAGGTTCAGTTCCTCACCGCGCTCGCTGAATGCTTCGATGTATCCACTGATGGCGCATTCGCTTTCCCACTCCCGCGGTGATCTCCCAACGTTGGGATCGTCAGCGCGGATGCCTGTGCTGATCGGCAATGCAACGGCCTCGCTGGAGGCGCCTCCGATTCCTGCGCCCGGGATGACGGCATTTCCGTTCCTGGTGTACAGCCATCGCTCGTAGAAATAGCTCGCGTAGTCCTGTCCGATCCAGCTCGGAGGGGCACCCAGCAGGGCTGAATTCAGCTTGGGCGGCAGGCTCAGCTCACCATCAAACTCCTGCTGTGTAAGCC
>NZ_JABUMQ010000805.1:0-424 GCF_013336645.1 Myxococcus sp. CA039A
ATTCAGGGCGGGAGGTCGACCCCGGGGAGGTCGTGGATGCATGGAATTTCATGACGGACCTCTCCAGGGTGATCGACAACGCCCCCAATCAGCTGTTTCATGCCGAGTTGATGGAGACCTATGACATCTTCTTTTCGCAGTGCGAGGTCGCTCAATCGCTTGGTCTGAGATCGATTTCCATTGCAAGGCGCGATCTGGATCGAGCCCTTGTTGTCCTGCGCGACGGAAGGCGAATGGTGCAGGGCATCCAGTTGAACATCGAACGTCCTGCGTCCTCGCCTACCGTCGGGCGCACGCATGAGATCCATTGATCTGTGGACAATGAAACGGAACGCCAGGAAGGCTGGGTTGCGGGTGGTTGGCAACTTTCTGATTGTTTCGTACACGCGCGATGTGATCTCCGGGTTTGCCATGGACCCAGCGC
>NZ_JABUMQ010000806.1:0-424 GCF_013336645.1 Myxococcus sp. CA039A
CCCTGCGACAGATCGTGGCCGAGGCCAGTGTCCGCCTCGGCAGCGTCGAAGCCCGCCATGAGGCGGAGCTGCTGCTGCTGCATGTGCTGGAACGCCCACGCAGTTGGCTGTTCGCGCATGCCACCGATCCGCTGGCCGCCGCCGACCAGGCCGCCTTCGAGACGCTGTTGGCCCGCCGCGTGGCCGGCGAGCCGGTCGCCTACCTGACCGGCCGCCGCGGATTCTGGACGCTGGATCTGGAGGTCGATCCGGCCACGCTGATCCCGCGCCCGGAGACCGAACTGCTGGTCGAGCTGGCGCTGGAACGCCTGCCGCAGGACCGTGCGCTGCGGCTGGCTGACCTGGGCACCGGCAGCGGCGCGATCGCCTTGGCGCTGGCCAGCGAGCGGCCACAGGCACAGGTGCTGGCCACCGATGCCAGCCC
>NZ_JABUMQ010000807.1:0-423 GCF_013336645.1 Myxococcus sp. CA039A
CGCTGGAGGAAAAATCATTGGGCGCAGCGAATAAAGCGGGAACCAGGCCGCTTCAGGAGCTCATCGATTATGCGGAAGCCCCGACCAAAAAGGGACTCGTATGGATGGATACGCCAGGCCATGACATCGAACAATTAACCGGGATGGTAGCCGGCGGGGCGCAAATCGTGCTATTCACTACCGGCAGAGGAACGCCTACCGGCTCTCCGATCGCGCCTGTGATCAAAATCTCTACGAATACCGCCATTTTTAACAAGATGGGCGACAATATTGACATTAATGCCGGTACGATCATAGACGGAACAGAAACGATCGAAGCTGTAGGACAACGTCTGTTTGACGAAATGGTTTCGGTATGTTCCGGTAAATGGACCAAATCGGAAATATTGAAGCAGCACGATTTCGGCATTTATCGGATAGGGC
>NZ_JABUMQ010000080.1:0-35762 GCF_013336645.1 Myxococcus sp. CA039A
GGGATAGAGTCACGCACCATGCGTTTTCCCGCCCTGAGCCTCGGCCTGCTGCTGACCGCCCTCCCCGCCCTGGCGGGCCCCGGCGCGTTCGTGTCCGACGTCTCCGTGGACGCGGTGGAGCAGCCGGAGTCATCCAAGGTCGTCTTCACCGTGGAGGCCGGGACGACGTACCCCCTGCTCAAGAAGGGCGGACCCGGGCGATCCTGGTGCAAGCTGCGGGGTGTCTCCACAGAGGGCTGGGTGCTGTGCGAAGGCGCCCAGGAGTCCGCGGTGCAAGCGGCTCCGAGCGCCGCGGTGCTGGCGGCCGCGGACCGTGCGGACTCAGCCCAGCGCGCCCAGGCTCGGCAGCAGCTGTTCGCGGCCCGCTCGGATGAGTCGGACGAGGAGCAGGCCGTGGCCGTCGTCGTCTCGGCGCCCAGTGGCGCGGCCCCGCGCTACGAAGGAGCCGCCCCGGCCGCGAGCGCTCCCCCCTCGACGGTGGCGGTGACGTGGAAGGCCGCCACGGGCTGCGCGACGACGTGCTCCCGCAAGCCGCTCTTCGACAAGCGCCCCACGCTGTCGGCGATGGACAAGGAAGTGCTGGCGCTGTGCCCCGCGCGCCCGGATGTGAGCGTGAGCGCGAACGACGTGCGGCGCTTCGTCACCCGCTACTACGACGACCCGCGCATCCAGCAGGCCCTGTCCGCGGCGGGACGCCCGGGCACGCGTCAGCCGAACATCGACTGGCTGACCAGCCTGTGGGTGAGCACGGGTCCGCGCAACGCCTTCACACACGTGTTCTGCGGAGACGACTGGGATAGGGGCCCCATCGGCGGACTGCACTTCCTGCCGCGCTATGCGCAGCTCGAGTCCGAGGGAAAGCTCTGCTACGGCGGCCCGGCGCGCGGGGGCGTGGCCAAGAACAAGGACAAGTACCTCATCCGCTACCAGGGCGTCGCGCCCTGGTCCTGTGGGGAGAAGCGGATGGGCGGCTTCTCCGAGGCCCCGGACGCGGTGGGCATCCTGTCGATTGGCACACGGGCCTTCGCGCGGTGCTGCGCCCGCGACGGCGCGAAGAAGGAAGGCGGCATCTACGGAGCGAAGGACCTGGGAGACACGCGCTGGCAGATCTGGTGCGGCACACGCAACGGCACCTACGGCATCGCCACGCTCTACCCCACGGACGACGCCGCCACCTGCGGCGAGTGAGCCCGGCCCACCTCGGCCGCGAAAGCGCCAGTCTTGGCGCGAAGGCGAGCCCCGAGAGGTCCACGCATGACGCCTGCGGCGAGACGGACTCGCGAGGCCCGTAGCCCGGTCACCTGAAAACACCCAGGGCCCGCTCGTGTCTCCGAGTCGGGCCCTGAGTCGAAACCAGGAGGACCGCCGTGAAGCCCGCGCTACTTCGCCGGCCCCACGGTGAGCACCGCGCCCGTCGAGTACGCGGTGAACTCCGGCGCATACATGGACTGCACGGTGGCGGGACCCACGCGGAAGGTGCCCGCCATGTTCGCGCGCAGCCGGTACTTGAAGGTGTATTCACCCGCGGGCAGCCACTCGAAGAAGAAGTTGGTGCCCGAGTCGCGCGTCTCCTCGTACCAGACGATGCCCAGGTCCCACTTGTGACGGGACTGCGCGTTCTCCGGCTCCAGGCCCGCGGCACGCGGATCTCTCAGGTGGACGTACTCCGCGGCGTGTTTCGTGCGCAGTGACAGCTGCACCTCCACCTCGTCACCGGGGTTGAGCAGCGCCCCCTCGGCGAGCGGCTGGAGCACGGCCTCGCGGCCCTCGCGCTCGCGACGGAAGTAGCGGCGCGACACCTGGAAGAAGTCCCCTCGGTCCTCGTCCGGCAGCTTCTCGGTGGAGAAGTGCCATGTGGCCGAGGCGAAGGCGAAGCCCTTCGTCGTCTTCTCCACCACCACGGAGCTCATCGTCTCCGGCCGGAGCTCCGGCCCCGGCACCACCACCTGGTTCTTCTTCCCCGTGTACACGTCCGGCGCGAACTCCATCTGCACCACCCGCGGGCCCACCGTCACCTTCGCGTCCTCGCGGATGCCCAGGGCGCCCTCCGCCTCCAGGTACTTCACCAGCGCGTAGAGCGCCTCGGCCGTGGCGCGCGTGGACTTCCAGTGGTTGAGCTTCTTGTCGAGCAACAACCACTGCACCAGTCCCTCGCGCCGCTCGTCCTTCGGCTTGAGCTCCGTCAGCACGCGCAGGGCGAAGGCCTGCGTCTCCGTGGTGTCGTTGTACCAGAGCCAGCTGCGGTCCTCGGGCGCCCAGTAGGTGCCCAGGTCCTCCGTCGTCTTCGACGAGTCCATCACGCTGTCCCAGACCTTCAGCGCGTCCGCCTGACGTCCCGCGCGCTTCAACGTCAGCGACAGGTAGCCCTTCAGGTAGGGCGAGTGCTTCTTCCAGTGCGTGAAGCTGAAGGCGAGCATCGCCTTGCGCTCGTCCGCGGTCAGCGCCTCGCCGGTGTAGCTGGCATCCGGGTACGCGGAGGCCACGTAGTTGAGGAAGGTGATGAACTCCCAGCTCTGCCCCTTCTTCGTCAGCTTCTCCGCGTACTCCTCTCGGAAGTGCCGGGCCAGATAGCCCCACGCGTTGCGCGTCATGTCCTGCGGCACCTCGACGCCGTACTCCATGGCGCGCGACAGGCCGTGGACGATGTAGAGCGTCATGTACGGCGACGGCGGGCCACCCGGCCACCAGGGGAAACCACCGCTGGACGTCTGTGCCTTGCGCAGCTTCCCCATGGCCGCGTCGCGCTCGGCGCGGGCAATCTTGGGGTCCAGCACCTTCACCAGGTCCTGGTCCGAATCCGGGCCGCCCTTCGCCATCTCCAGCCAGGGCGTCTCCTCCAACGTCATCTTCCGGTTCGGGTCCACCGAGTCCCAGGTCTCGAAGCGCGTGGGACGCTGGCTCATCTCCTTCGCCATCTTCGCCACGGCCGGATACTTCGCGTAGAGGCTGGCGAGGATGCCAGAGGACACGAAGCGGTTGAGCGTCTGCTCCGAGCACTCGTAGGGATAGTTCACCAGGTACGGCAGGGACTGGAGCGCCGCGTAGAACAATTGCGTGTCCACGGTGACGACGAGCTGCTCGTTCACCCGCGTCGCATCGCCCCCCTTCTTCAAGTCGTCGAAGCGCATCGTCTTCGAGCCCGGCCCCTTCAACGTGACGAAGCGCGACTGCGCCAGGTGGACGCGGCCGGGCAGCACGGGCAACGGCCGCAGCTCGCCATCACTCAGGTTCCCCGCGCGAGCCTCCACACGGAAGGCCACCGTCCCGACGCGCGCGGGCGTGGTGAGCGGGAAGCGCAGGTTCGTCCCCTTCCCCGGCGCCACCGTGAAGCTCTGCGACGCGCCCTTCACCCCGAACTCCGACAGCAGGCTCTTGCGCGTCTCCGGGTCCACGATGTCCAGCGTGAGCGTGCCCTGGCGCGCCTCTTCCGACGCGTTGTTCACCACCACCTCCAGCACCGCGCGGTCTCCCTCACGCAGGAAGCGCGGCACGTAGGGCCGCACCATCAGCTCCTTTACACTGCGGGTGGTGCGCTGCACCGAGCCGCCCTCCAGGTCCCTCGTCAGGCCGTGGACCCACACGCTCCACGCCGTCACTGAGTCCGGCACGGTGAACTCCAGCGTCGCGGACCCGTCAGCGCCCGTGAGGAGCTGCGGCACCCAGAACGCCGTCTCGGCGAAGTTGGAGCGCAGCGCGGCTGGTGCGGCCGCCTCGGCCTGGGCGGGAGCGCCTTGCAGCTTGTCCGCCGCGGCGTTCATCTCCTCCATCGGGGGCATGCCGGGCGGCGGAGGTGGAGCCTCGGGCTCTTCCCGCATCGACTTCTCCTTCGACTCGGAGCGAGCCACCGGCGCCGGGCGCGGCGCGGAGACACCTCCGAAGGACTCGAAGGACCGCGAGTTCCCATTCCGGTAGCGTCTGCGCCCTGGCCCTCCCAGGCCGTAGCTGTCCTCGAACTTCAGCCGATCCGAGGTCGGAGGCTCCCACTGGAACGCCTCGCCATAGCCCTGGGAGACGAGCCACTGCGACTGCCCCATCGACAGGGACGACAGCAGGGACACCGACGACATGCGCGGCGGATAGAGCGAGGAGACACTCGGCGGAGAGTGCGGCGCGAACAGGTCCAACGACTGGTCGTACATATACGCGAGCAGCTCGGCCGCGCCCGCCTCCACCTTCGCGCCCTTGGGGCCCTTCACCGTCACGCGGAAGGTCTCCTTCGCGCCCGGGCGGAGCTTGTCGCGGAAGGTGGCGAACTCCAGGCTCAGCTCCTTGTTGTCCCACGGGACGAACACGTGCTCGGAGAACTGGACGAGCTGCCAGTCGCGCACGAGCGTCAGCACCGCGGTGAAGCCTCCACGCAGCGCCTCCGTCACCGGCACCTCCACCACCGCCGGCGTCTGGCCGCCCACCAGCGACTTGCGCAGGACGCGCTGGTCGCCCTGGTAGAGGTCCAACATCAACGGCTGGCCCTCGAAGCCGGAGATGGCCAGCAACCGCGCCACCTCTCCGACGCGCACGCTCGAGTTCTCCACCGTCAGCGCCGCCGCCAGTGCGACGGGCGCGCGCGCACCCGCGACCAGCAGCTCACGCGCCACCGTGAACTTCTGCCCGAAGGCATCCGTCGTCTCGTAGTGCAGCCGATAGGCGCCCGCCTTCAGCGAGGGCAGCTTCACGCGTGCGACACCGTCCGCGCCGTGCTGCACGGTGCCCTTCGTCTGCTCCGCGCCGTCCTCCCAGCGAGCCATCACGGACTGCGGCTTGTACGTCTGCATCCACCGCGCCTGGAGCGCATCACCCGGCGTGGGCTTCTTCACCGCGTCCGGGTCCGCCTCCAGGAACGGAAGCGCGGGCTGCGGCTCGTCCGCGGGCATCAGCGGCTGCGTGGGCTGCTTCAACGCGACCAGGCGCCAGCGTCCCGCGCCCGGCTGCGGCGCGCCGTCCAGGGTGGAGCGCACCAGTCGGACCTCGGCCTGCGAGCCTTCGCGCAGGAAACCCGTGTCCGTGTCCACGCGCCCCTCCACCGCGACGAAGCCCAGGCGGAAGGCCCGACTGGCCGAGCGCGTCTCGCCGCCCTCGTCCGTGGCATCGGCCTCCACGCGATAGCGCCACGTGAGGCCCGGCGTGCGCGCGGAGCGCTCATCGGCCTCCGGGGTGAAGGTCACCTTGAAGCCGCCGTCCTCCTCCACCGACGACGAGCCCGCGGCCACGAGCTGCCGCTGCCGAGAGATGAAGCCGGAGTCGTACCACCACCACCAGGGCAGCACCGGCTCACGGTAGGCACGCCAGCGCACCGTGCCCGACGCCACGGGCAGGCCAAAGTAGTAGCGCGCCTCGCCCTTGAAGGTGGCCGGACGGTTCAGCCGCAGCGGCGCGTCCGCGTCCTTCAGCGTCACCTCGAAGGTGGGCCGCTTGTACTCCTCCACGCGAATCGTGGACGAGCCCCCGGACTCCACCTGCACCGTCCACACGCCCAGCAACCGCCCCGTCGGAACGGTGAACTCGCCCGCCACCGAGCCGAAGTCATTGGTGCGAACGTTGAGCCGCTCCACCTCCTGGTGGTTCGGGTCGATCAACCTCACCACCAGGCTGTGCTGCTCCAAGGTCTTGTACCGCGCCTGGTCTCCACGTCCTGAGAAGGCCACCACCTTCCACTGCACCTTCTGCAAGGGCCGGTAGACGCTCCGGTCCGTGAAGACCAGGGACGACGTCGCCTCCCTCGGCGGCGAGCGGTTGTAGAAGGCCAGGCCATTGGGCAAGAGCAAGGCCCCGCGTCCCTCGCCCACCACCATCAGGTACGAGCGGTAGCCCTGTCCCGGCGGCGCGGGGAAGGACACGTCACCCTGAGGATTCGTCCGAGCGCGGGCCGCCTCGCGGAAGCCGGTGCGGTAGTCCATCTGGATGAGCCGCACCAACACTTCCGAGGCGGGCTTGCCGGAGTCGCCCTTCAGGATGCGCGCCTCCATCGAGTTGCCCTCCACGTTCCGGGTGAGGGCCACCCACGGCGTCACGGCCAGGAAGGTGGCCTGGATGCGGTTGCCCTTCTCCCGGAAGTCCTCGCGCGCGGAGGAGAGGATGAGGTACGTGCCCGTCTCCTTCAGCGGAGGCGTGACGAAGGTGCGGTGCAACTGGAAGTCGGGCGTCGCGGGGAGCTGGGTAGACCACGTCGTCGTGGGCTTGCGTCCCCGGTTGTAGCGCATCAGCTCGTCGCCGGAGGGCAGGACGTTGTAGTCGTCCACCTTCTTCAGCCGCGCCTCGACGTCGAGCAGGAACGCCCGGAAGTAGACCACCGGCACGTTGCGGTGGGTCACCTCGATGGAGCGGCGGTCCGCGCCGTCCGACTGCATGGAGGCGACACGGAAATCAGGCGCCTCCAGCGTCTCCACCAGCGTGCGACAGCGCGTGGCCCCCAGCGACTTCGGGTGGGCCTGCATTCCCTCCTTCGCCAGCGCATGCGCGCGCACCGCGTGGCCCGCGGCGTTCTCCTGCTCCGCGAGCAGGCCCTGCCCCATGGACCACCAGGGCACGTCCCGGAACGCGTTCAGGTGCGCAGCCAGGTGCTGACGGATGCGCGCGCGGTCCTCCGCCTCGGAGAAGTGCTGGTGCAGCACCTCGTAGCGACGCAGCCGGGCCTCCAGCGCCGCCTCACGTCGCCCACCCGTCCGGTGCCACGCCTCCAGGTCCCCCAGCACGGCGGCCACCTTCACCAGCGGGTGGATGTTGGCATCCGTCAGCTCCACCGTCGGCGCGCCCTCCAGCAGCGAGCCCAGGTCCAACCGGAACACCTCGTTGGCCTGCTCGGGCCGCCAGTGCGAGCTGTCCGCCAGCAGCTCCACGCGCAGGTACGAGACGGCGTCGCGCAGCGTGGAGCGGATGCCCGCGGGATAGGTGTTGGGCTCGACGTACTCGGACAGCACCTTCACCGGCTCGGCGCCCAACGACTGCCGCTGCTTCCAGACGTCCTCGTAGGCGCGCTGGGCCTCGGTGAGGATCTGGTCGTACGTCCACGCCTTCAGGTCCACCGGCCCCGATGACGCCACCTGCTCGCGCTGCCGCACCTCCCAGCCGTACGCCTGCGCATAGGTGACGAGCGCGTTGGCGTAGTAGAGGTTCAGCGTCGCGCGAGCCAGCGCACCCTTGGGCCAGGGTTGTTCGCGCAGGAAGCGCACCGCCGTCTCATAGCCGTGCAACGCCGAGCGGAGCTGTACGGTGCGAATCAGCGCGCGCGCCCACTCGGACTCGTCCGCGCCGTTGCGCGCCTGGGCGAGGCGGGCCTCCGCGGCCTGCGCGGCGGCCTCCACCTTCTGGTTCGACACCAGCGCGTCGATGTCCTTCCAGGAAGAGAGCGCCTTGGCCTGCGCCGCCCGGGCCACGGGCGTGGCGAGCAGCAACAGGGACAACAGCGACAGCGCGACAGCGGATGTCCAGGTCCGGAGGGTGTGGTGCATGGTCGGCACTCTAGACACAGGAGGCCGCCCAGGCGTTCCACATTACGGCTCAGGAAGTCGGAGTCGCCTCGCCCGAGGGGGCCTTGCGACGCAGCCCCACCAGATAGACCTCCATGCTGGCGCCGCGCGTTGCCTCGGGGCGAACCACCTTCACTTCCTCGAAGAGGGCGCGCACCTGGTTGCGGAAGTCCTCGAAGTCGCCGCCCATGAACACCTTCGCCACGAAGGACGAGCCCGGCCGGCCCCGCGCCACCGCGAGCTCCAGCGCCTTGCCCGCCAGCCGCAGGCTGCGCGCCTCGTCGGTGGCCTTGATGCCGCTCGTCTTCGGCGCCATGTCGGAGATGACCGCGTCGAACAGACCGTCATGCATCGCGGTCAGCTTCGCGTCGAAGTCGTCCGCGAGCACGTCCAGCACCGCCGTGCGCACGTGCCGCTGCGTGAAGGGACGGATGGCGACGATATCCACGCCAATCACCTGCCCCGAAGCGCCCACGGCCTCCGCGAGAATCTGGAGGAACCCTCCAGGCGCGGCCCCCAGGTCGAGCACCACATGGCCCTTCTTCACCATGGGGAAGCGCTTGATGAGCTCGTCCACCTTGAAGGCGGAGCGAGCGCGAAGGCCCTCCTGCTTGGCTTTCTGGAAATAGTGGTCTTTAGGACGGTAGGGCTTGCCCATGTCAGAGGGGCTCCCTACCATCCGCTACTGTCTTCGGGAAGCCGGAGCGGTCGTGGGTGTCGAGGCCCGCGCAATGGCGGATCCGGAGGACGTTGAGATGGGCACCCGGAGCTTGACGGCAGCGCTGTGCCTCACCCTGTTTTCGTCGGGTGGAGCGGTCTACTGCTACACCCGGGCGGACGCACTCCAGGTCCAGGGCCAGTGGCTGATGGAGCGAGGCACCGCCCAGGCCGAGGATTATGCGCTGCGGCTGGACGGCAAGGCCGCGGACGCCCAGCTCAAGACCTTCGCCGAGCGGCGCGGGGTGATGGAGAAGGCCCACCTGTGGGAGCGGGGCATGATGCTCGGCATCCTGGCGGCCGCCATGGCCCTGGTGGGCGCGTATGTGCTGTTCCTGCTCAAGCGCCTGGATGACCAGCTCCTGGATGCCATGGGCGACCTGCGCCCGTCCTCGCACCCGTCGGTTGCTCCCTCGGAGCCCACGGGAGCACTCATGTCCAGCCTCCAACGGTAGGACTCCCAGGCGCCTCGGCGCGCTGGCACAATGGCGACCCTGCTCTCGCGGAGGTGGCCATGCCCGGCTGTGCGCACTGTGGACACTCGCTCGACATCATCGCCAATCAGGTGGGACGCAGCGACACGTGTCCGAACTGTGACGAAGACGTGCGCTCGTGCCGCAACTGTCGGCACTACGACGCGAGCGTGGCCAAGGAGTGCAAGGAGCCCTTCGCGGAGGTGCCCGCCGACAAGGACGGCGCCAACTTCTGCGAGCTGTTCCAGGTGGGCGAAGGCGGCCTGCACGCGAAGGCCAGCCGCGACGCGATGATGAACGCCGCGGAGGCTCTGTTCAGGAAGCGCTGACGAGGGCGACGGCTCAGCGCGAAAGCCCCGGCGCCACCGCAACGGCCGAACCCACGAACGGGACGACCTTGGAGAAGCCCTGGGGTGGGTTCGCGAGCGCGGAGGGTCCACACTCGCCCCACTGCGTGATTCCGTGGGGCAGGAGCTCCTTCAAGTCGTAGCGCGCGCCGTTCAGCTCGAACGCGGTGCTCCACACGATGCGCGCCGTGAAGACGTTGAGCGACAGCGAACGTCCGGAGCTCGCGGGCCCGTTGAAGGCGCCGCCCACCACGACGCTGGCCCGGCGGAACGTGGCGATGGGACGCCCGGCGGAGAACGACTCCGGGTCGTCGAAGTGGGGCCGCCCGGGGCGCTGCTCGTTGAGGTAGACGGTGAAGTCTCCCACCGGGTCCACGCTCAGCGACAGGCCGCCGTTGTCGAGCGTCACGGACTTGAACGGCGTGGAGCGGAAGGTCAGGAGCGCGGTGGACTCGGCCACCTTCCCGCTGGGGTCCTCGAACAGCGGCCCGTGCAACCCCTCCAGGTGGATGAAGTAGCCCAGGTCCTGGAGCATCGAGTCCTTCGACGCCAGATAGAAACGGCCCGTCACGTACCACGCCACGCTCGCCGGAATCACAGGTGCCATCACCACCTCCACGGCGACACCCTAACCGACGCGCGGCCCGTGCTAAACGGCGGGACATGATCCGCAACCTCCTCGCCGTGTCCACGCTGCTGTGCCTGACGGGCTGCACCACCATCGGCGCCACCAACTACGCCGTCCCCAAGGAGCGGGCCACCGAGTGCAAGCAGATCTGCACCGACCTGGACATGGAGCTGGGCGCGGTGGTCGTCATCCGCAGCTCGGCCGGGTGCGTGTGTCAGCCGCGTCCCGCGGAGGGCTCGCCCACGGGCGCCGGCGCGGCGGCGGCGGGCAGCGCGGCCATCCAGGTCATCGAGGAGGAGCAGAACAGCGGCACCTACGCGCAGCAGCATCAGAGCACCCGGTAGGCCCCGGCGCGTCGCGGGTCCAGGCGGGTGTTCGAGGCGACGGGCGGGCCCTGACTGACGGACCCGCCCCGTCCACACGGCTCAGAAGCCGTAGAGCTTCGAGATGATCTCCTTCATCACCTCGGAAGTCCCACCGCCGATGGTGATGAGGCGCACGTCGCGCCACATGCGGGCGATGGGCGTCTCCTCGATGTAGCCCATGCCGCCGAAGAACTGCTGCGTGTCGTAGGCGACGCGCTGGGCCAGGTCTCCCGCGAACAACTTCGCCATGGAGACCTCCTTCACCGGGTTCTCCTTCCGGTCGAAGAGGTCCACCGCGTGGTACGTCAGCCGCTTCGCCGCTTCGATGGCCGTCAGGTGCTCCACGAACTTGTGGCGCCACACCTGGAACTTCATCAGCGGCCGGCCGAATGCCTCGCGCTCGCTGCCGTACTGGATGGCGTCCTCCATCATCCGCTCCATGCCGGACACGGTGGTGATGGCGCCGACCAGGCGCTCGCCCTGGAAGTTCGTCATGATGTGGTAGAAGCCCTCGTTCTCCTCGCCCAGCACGTAGCGGGCGGGGATGCGACAGTCCTCGAAGTAGAGGATGGCCGTGTCCGAGGACAGGTTGCCAATCTTGTCCAGCTTCTTGGAGACGCCGAAGCCCTTCACGTCCGTGGGGAACGTCACCAGGGAGATGCCGCCGTAGCCCTCGCCACCCGTGCGCACCGCCAGGGTGATGAAGTCCGCGCGCGTGCCGTTGGTGATCCACATCTTCGAGCCATTGATGACGTAGTCGTCGCCGTCGCGCCGCGCCGTCGTCTTGATGCTCGCCACGTCCGAGCCGCACCCCGGCTCGCTCACGCCCAGCGCGGCGATGCGCTCACCCTTGAGCGCGGGCTCCAGGAACTCCCGCTTCTGCTCGTCGGTGCCAATCTCGTTGATGATGGGCGTGGCCATCTGGCTCTGCACCAGCAGCGCCATGTTCACGCCCGCGTTGCGGCTGTAGCTCAGCTCTTCGCAGAACGCCGTCACGTACCAGTAGTCCAGCCCACTGCCGCCGAACTTCGGATCATGGTTGATGCCGAGGAAGCCCAGGTCCGCGCACTTCTTGAACAGCTCGCGAGGAAAGATGCCCGCCCGGTCCCACTCCAGCCCGTACGGCGCCATTTCCTTTTCGACAAACGCGCGCACCGTCTTGCGGAAGGCCTCGTGCTCCTCGGTGAAGGGGTTCGGCATGCACACTCCTCATTGGCGGGGGGACAACAAGATTGATTTTAGAATCAATAGCAGGCGTCCCGGGGAAGCAACAAGGACCGGCCATCAGCCCCGTACTCCGGGGCAACCCCTGAAGAAAGTCCTGCTCGCCCGGCAGGCGGGCGTTAGGTAGGCCCGGTGGGAGATAGTCCGCATCGCGGAGTATCTCCTTGACAGACAGTTCAGGAACTGTAGTTTCCGGGCCGCAGAATTTCCAAAGGTTTGAGCCGGCGTGGAGTCCTGGAGGGGTCCGGGGACCGCGAGCTGGCAGGAGCAGGACGACCGTGATTCGACGCATGTGGGTGGCCGCGGTGCTGGCGGCGGTGATGATGACGGGCTGCGGCAAGGGCGGCGCCAAGCCGGCCCTGCCCGAGCAGCAGGGCCCGGCGGCGATGGGTGTGAAGGCCATCGCGCCAGCGACGGAGCTGGAGGCCAGCATGACCCGCGTGACGGGTCAGGTCCGCTCCAAGCAGGAGGCGACGCTGAGCGCGCAGGCCACCGGCACCATCGCGAAGATGCTGGTGAAGGTCGGCGACAAGGTGAAGAAGGGCCAGCCGCTGGCGGTGCTGGATACCTCCAACGTCGTCATTGGCGTGGAGCAGGCCCGGGCGGTGAAGTCGGCCGCGGACGCGGCGCTGCAACTGGCGACGAACAACCTGGAGCGCACCCGCAAGGTGGCCGAGTCGGGTGGCATCGCCGCGGCGGGGTTGGATCAGGCGGAGATCGGCACGAAGCAGGCCGCCGCCCAGGCCGCCCAGGCGGGCGCCACGCTGCGCATGGCGGAGGAGAACCTGCGCGACATGGCCATCATCGCGCCCTTCGACGGCGTCATCACCGCGCGCATGAAGAACATCGGCGACACGGTGGCGATGATGCCGCCCACCCCTGTCTTCACGCTGGTGGACATCACCGGCCTGGAAGTGCGCGCGCTGGTGCCGGAGTCCGTGGTGGACAAGATCAAGCCCGGCTCCAAGACGCAGGGCACGGTGAGCCCCAGCGGGATGCGCTTCGAGGTGACGGTCGCCAACGTGGGCGCCACCGTCGACATCACCAACCGCACGGTGGAGGTGCTGGCGGACGTGGTGGGTGAGACGGCGTCGCCGCTGCGCCCGGGCGCGCTGGTGGACCTGGACTTCTCCAACGTGGCGGGCCAGTCCGACGACAAGGGCCTCTTCCTGCCGACGCAGGCCGTCAGCGCGCGGGGGCAGACCGGCTTCGTGTGGGTGGTGCAGGACGGCACCGTGCGCAAGCGCGACGTGCGCGTGGAGCGAGTGCTTCCCGGCTACGTGCGCATTCTCCAGGGCCTGGCCGCCGACGAGCGCGTGCTCGCCGACTCTTCCCTGGACGTGAAGGAGGGCACGGCCGTCCGCGTGGTGCAGTGACGCCTGCCCTCCCCCTTACCTTTTGGAGCTCCTGAATGAGCCCGCTCAAGACATTTATTTCACGGCCCATCTTCACCGCCATGTTGATGATGGCGGTGGTCGTGTTCGGCATCAACGCTTACCCGCGCATCGGCGTCGACCAGTTCCCCGACGTCGACTTCCCTGTCGTCACCGTGACGACGGTGCTTCCCGGCGCGGACCCGGAGACCATCGAGAAGAACGTCAGTGACCCGCTGGAAGAGGCGCTCAACACGCTCAACGGCGTGGAGCAGCTTCGCTCCATCAACATGGAGAGCGTGTCGCAGATCGTCGTGCGCTTCACCCTGGCCAGCAAGGTGGACGTGGCCGCGCAGGACGTGCGGGATCGCGTCCAGGCCACGCTGAGCAAGCTGCCGGACGAAATCGAGACGCCCGTCGTCGAGAAGTTCGACATCGGCGCCGCGCCCATCATCACCCTGTCGCTGTCTGGCGCGCTCCCCATTGAAGAGCTGACGCGCACGGCGGAGGACATCATCAAGCCCGCGCTACAGCGTCAGAAGGGCGTGGGCAGCATCGACGTCATCGGCGGTCGCGAGCGGGAGATCCAGCTCGTCGTCGACCCGGACCGCCTGCGAGGCTTCGGGCTGGCCATCAGCGACGTGAGCCAGGCGGTGCGCGCGCAGAGCCTGGACGTCCCGGGTGGCCGCACCATGGACGGCGGTCGCGAGCGCGTGCTGCGCCTGACGTCCGAGGCGAAGAGCGTGGATGAGATCCGCAACATCATCATCGCCAGCCCCAACGGCGCGCCGGTGCGCGTGCGGGACATCGCCGACGTGGTGGACGGCCCCGAGGAAGCGCGTGGCGCCGCGAAGAACGGCGACCGCAGCGCGGTGGCGCTGGTGGTGCGCAAGCAGTCCGGCTCCAACACGGTGCAGGTGGCCTCGCTCGTCAAGGAGTCCCTGGGAGAGATCAACAGCCGGCTGCCCGAGGGCATCACCGTGGACATGGTGTCGGACAACGCGCGCTTCATCCGTTCGTCCATCGCCTCGGTGCAGTTCGACATGGTGCTCGGCGGCATCCTCGCCGTGGTCATCGTGCTGCTGTTCCTGCGCAACCTGAACTCCACCATCGTCGCGGCCGTCGCCCTGCCGGTGTCCGTGGTTGGCACGTTCGCGGTGATGGCGGCGCTGGGCTTCACCTTCAACATGATCACGATGCTGGCGCTGACGCTCTCCATCGGTCTGCTCATCGACGACGCCATCGTGGTCATCGAGAACATCGTCCGTCACATGGAAGAGGGAAAGACGCCCATGCAGGCCGCGCTGGACGGCGCCGGGCAGATTGCCCTCGCCGTGCTCGCGGTGACGCTGGCCATCGTCGCGGTGTTCATCCCCGTGGCGTTCATGGACGGCATCATGGGCATGTTCTTCTACCAGTTCGGTGTCACGGTGGCGGTGGCGACGCTCATCTCCTACGCCGTGTCCATGACGCTCACGCCCATGCTGTCCTCGCGCATGCTGCGCCACCACGGTCAGCCCACGGGCGTGTCCGCGGCGGTGGAGAAGGTGCTGGTGGGCATGGAGAACGGCTACCGCAAGATGCTGGCCGCCATCCTCCGTCGCCGCCTGGTGACGATGGCGGTGGCGGTGGTGGTGCTCTTCGCGACCTTCGGCCTGGCCCGCTTCCTCAAGTTCACGTTCATCCCGGAGTCGGACAACGGGAACATCAAGCTGGCGGTGGAGCTCCCCATCGGCTCGACGCTCTACGAGACGCAGGCGGAGATCGACCAGCTCGACGCCCAGGTGCGTGCACTGCCGGGCATTGCCTCCACCTTCGCCACCGTCGGTGGCGGCGTGCAGGAGGAAGTCCACAAGGGCGAGCTGCTCATCAACCTGGTGCCCATCAAGGAGCGCAGCTATCCGCAGGGTGAGCTGAAGACGTATCTGCGCGGCGCCATCAAGCCCCGTCCGGGCGTGTCGGTGACGGTGCAGGACGTCACTGGCATCGCCGGTGGTGGTTCGCGCTCGCAGCAGGTGCAGTTCAACCTGCGCGGCGACAACTGGCAGGAGCTCATCGCCACGTCGGAGAAGATGAAGGTGGCGATGAGGACCAACAAGGGCCTGGTGGACATCGACTCCACGTACCGCTCCGGCAAGCCCCAGTACGACGTGGTGGTGGACCGCGAGCGCGCCGCCAGCCTCGGTGTCCCGGCCGCGTCGCTGGGCACCACGCTGCGCGCCTTCCTCGGCCGCGACAAGTTCGCGGACTACCGAGAGGGCGGCGAGACGTACGAGGTGAAGCTGCGGCTGCCGCCGGAGACCCTGGCGTCCGCCGATGCACTCGGAAAGCTCACGGTGCGTGCCCCCAGCGGGCAGCTCGTGGAGCTGCGCAACCTGGCCTCCGTCACTCCGGCGGATGGCCCGGTGCAGATCGACCGTGAGTCCCAGAAGCGGCAGATCACCCTGCTCGCCAACCTGGCCTCCGGCTACCAGCTGGGTGACGCCGTGGCCTTCATGAACACGACCGCGGAGAAGGAAGTGCCCAAGGGGATCATCTACGACTTCGAGGGCAACGCGAAGGAGATGGGCAAGGCGGTGTCCGCGTTCGGCGCCGCGCTGCTGCTCGGCATCATCCTCGTGTACATGATTCTGGCGGCGCAGTTCGAAAGCCTCGTCCACCCGTTCACCATCATGTTGTCGCTGCCCTTCGCCTTCATCGGCGCCATTGGCGCGCTGCTCATCACCGGCCAGGCCATGTCCATGTTCGCCCTCATCGGCGTCATCATGCTCATGGGTCTGGTGGTGAAGAACGGCATCCTCCTGGTCGACTTCACGCTGCAGTTGCGTGAGGAAGGCAAGAGCGCCACGGAGGCCCTGCTGGGCGCCGCTCCGGTCCGTCTGCGTCCGATTCTCATGACGACCATCGCGATGATCGCCGGCATGATTCCGGTGGCGATTGCCCGGGGCGACGGCGCGGAGACGCGCGCGCCCATGGCCATCACCATCATCGGCGGCCTCATCACCTCCACGGTGCTGACGCTGGGCGTGGTGCCGGTGGTGTACTCGCTGCTGGACCAGCTCACCGAGAAGTTCAAGCGGCGCAAGGGCCCGGGCACCGCCCCGGACCATGGCACGCCGCACGCGGTGGGTCCGCACGGCGAGAAGGCCGCGGTGGCCGCGGCCGCGCGAGTGGAGACGGCCTGATGCGAGTGCCGGCGAACAGACCGGCCCTCCGCGTGCAGCCGTCCGGCGCAGGCGAGGAGGAGCTCGAGCTCACCGAGGAGGGCGGCGTCACGGACGACGCCCTGCCCGAGGCCGAGCAGGACTCCCCCACGCCCGCGTCACGGCGGCTGCACGAGCTCATCATCCAGCTCGGGCGGTACCGCTCCCTGCGGGACCCGCTGCATGGCATCTGCGAGAGCAATCAGCTCACCCCCACGCAGATCCACGCGCTGATGTGGCTGGGCAATGACGGCCCCACGCACGTGGGCGTCCTGGCCCAGCGTGTCGGCATCACCAAGAAGACCATCACCGGTGTGGTGGACCGGCTGGAGGACATGAAGCTGGTGGAGCGCACGAGGGACGCCGAGGACCGGCGCGCCGTCGTCGCGCAGCTCACCACGGAGGGCGTCAAGCTCTTCAACCTCATCAGTCGCAGCGTGGACCAGGGCCTGCGACGCATGCTGGACCTGCTCCCCGCCGACGACCAGGAGGCCCTCTTCGGCCTGCTGGAGCGGGTGCTGAAGCGGCTCGGGGGCCCCGCCTCCGAGCAGGCCCTCTAGGATGCACGAGCGCGCGCCGGTGGCGACCTCCGCCCGGCGCGCGCTCCGTTGTTTCCCGAAGTTGTTCTCTCTCTTCATTCTCGTGCTCGTCACCCCGGCGTCGGGTGCCACCCCGCTGGGCCAGGAGCTGGCCGGACGGTGCCGCGCCTGGGCCGCGGATGCGCGCAACCCCTGGGCGCTCGCGCACGGCGTCGTGCTGGAGGGCCAGGCCTTCCGCGCGAGTGACGGCCGGCTCGCCTCCGACGTGATGGTGTCCGACTTCCTACGCCGGACTCCCGCGTCCGAAGACAGTCCCTCGAAGCAGGCGGACCTCTTCTTCGAGTCCTCCACTCCCGACGGAACTCCCGTTGAGCCGCACCCTGCCCTCCTCGTGAAGACGTTGCTGGCCGCTGGCCAGCCGCTGTCCCAGCGCTTCACGATGGCATGGGGCACGGTGACGCTGCGCGAGCTGGTGGAGGACGTGAAGCGCGACTTCCGGATGGAACAGGTGGCCTCCCCCGAGAGCGCCTGGAAGCTCGAGGTCCTCTCGCTGAGCGCTCGTCCTGGCGACACGTTCCGCGACGGTACGGGGCGCAAGGTGAGCGTGGATGCGGTGATGGAGCGCGCGCTCGCCACGCTGGAAGCGGAGCAGGCCGCGCTCGCCTCGGGCATGAAGGCCGGGCGACCCGAAGTGCCCAAGCGAGGTGAGGGCATCTACGCGCATCCATGCGGTGGGTTGCATTACTTCCAGGCCGTGGCGGGCTGGGCACGACATCCATCCGTGCGCGCGGCGTGGAGGCCACGACTGGCGGCGCAGGTGGACGTATTGCTGTACCGGCTCGACTCGGAGACTCGGCAGTACGAGACGGCCTGGGCTTCGGCGCCCTCGCAACGCGAGCAGGTGCTGGCGCAGATGCTGAAGTTCCAGGGGCACTTGCTGGAGACGCTCGGGCGATTCCGCGACGACACCGGCTGGCGCCCCACGGCGCGACAACAAGACATCGTGGAGCGCGCGCGCAGGTATCTGCAGAACACGGTGCGCAGGATGGACGAGACGGGCCTGCTCGCGGCCCCCGCGTCCGTGGCCACACGGAATCGACAGCTCGCGCTGGACCTGGTGGGCGACACCTGCCACGCGGCGCGGGGCGAAGCGCTCTGGAGCCGCCCTTCCGCCGGACGAACTCCGTAGTCCGCGCGAGGCGTCCGCCGCGTCACACGCCCGGGCGCGCCTGTTCCTCGAGCGGGCACGAGGCGCCCGCCGCGTCACACGCCCAGGCGCGCCTGTTCCTCGAGTGGGCACAAGGCGTCCGCCGCGTCACACGCCCAGGCGCGCCTGCTCCTCGAGCGGACACGAGGCGCCCGCAACACCTCAAGGCCGCACGAGGCGCCCGCAGCACCAGCGCATCAAGGCCGCACGGGACGTCCGCCGCGTCGCACGCCCAGGCGCGCCTGCTCCTCGAGCGGACACGAGGCGCCCGCAGCACCAGCGCATCGAGCTACCGCGAGTCGCCCGCCGCGTCACACGCCCAGGCGCGCCATCTCCTCCTCCGTGAAGCCCGCTTCCGCGAGCACCTCGCGAGAGTGCTGGCCCAACGCGGGAGGCTCGCGCAGCGGCGTTGGCCCCATGCGCAGCGGCGTCAGCAGATGCGTCACCTTGCGACCCAGTCGAGCATCCTCCGCCTCGACGAAGAGGCCACGAGCACGAAGCTGCGCATCGGCCAGCACCTCGTCCCCTTCCGCCACCGGCTCCACGCACAGGTCCGAGCCCGCGAACTTCTCCGCCCAGTACGCCAGCGGCTGCTCCGCGAACAAGCGCGTCAGCTCCGCCTTCACCCGCGCCCCGTCCTCGCCCGGCGTGTACGCGTCGTCGAGCAACTCCGGGCGCCCCAGCCGCTGACAGACTCCCGCGAAGAACTTGGGCTCCAGCGCCCCCACGGCCAGCCACCGGTCATCCGCCGTGCGGTACAGGCCGTAGCACGCGTACCCGCCATTGAGCGCCTCGCGGCCGCGCTCGAGCGGCGCGCCCTGCTCGCCCATGAAGAGCCGGGCCGCCAGGTGCATGTGCAGGAAGGCGGTGGCCCCATCCGTCATGGAAACGTCAACGAAGCGGCCCTTCCCCGTGCGCTCGCGCTCGTGCAGCGCCGCCAGGATGCCCACCAGCGCGAAGAGACTCCCGCCGCCGATGTCGCCCATCTGCACGCCGGGAAAGGCCGGAGCCCCACCCGCCTCACCGCCGTAGCCCAGCAGGCCCGCACGGGCCACGTAGTTCAAATCGTGCCCCGCCTTGAGCCGGTCCGGCCCCGTCTGCCCATAGCCGGAGATGGCGCAGTAGATGAGCCGGGGGTTCTCCGCCCGCAGCACCGACTCGCCCACGCCCAGCTTGTCCATGACACCCGGCCGGAAGCTCTCCACCAACACGTCATGCGTGCGCGCCAGCCGCTTGAGCGCGTCACGCCCCTCGGGCGTCTTGAGGTTCAGGGTGAGCGACCGCTTGTTCCGATTGAGGCCGTAGAACAGCGCCCCCACATCATCGCGCGAGGGTGGCATCGCCCGGACATAGTCGCCGCCCTCCGGCTCCTCCACCTTCACCACCGTGGCGCCCAGGTCCGCGAGCACCAGCGTGGCATAGGGGCCGGGCAACAGGCGCGACAGGTCCAGCACGCGCAGACCCGTGAGTGGCAGCGAAGACATGGCGGTTCTCCAGGAGTCGAACGAGACGAGAGGGGCCTGAAACGACGTGCGGCGCGCCCCCGGAGTGGGAACGCGCCGCGCGAATCGGAGCGAAGGTCGGCACCAGGGCCACCCTCACGCTCCGAGGGAACTACGACAGCAGCTTCGCGAGCTTCATCGCGAGGCCCATGTCCATGGGCTTGAACTTCAGCTTGCCCTGCATGGCCGCCATCTGGGCGTTGAGCTTCTTCTCGCGGATCTTCACGAAGTCCTCGTTGCTCACCAGGATGGTCATCTTGGACGCGCCCTCGATGCCCGGGGAGACCCAGCCCTCTGCCTTGGTCAGGTCCAGCGTCCACTTCCCGCCGCCCTCGCCGGAGATGTCGAAGTGGATGATGGCGTTGATGTCCTTCGCCAGCTCCGGCTTCGCCTGGAGAACTTCCGGAATCTGGGTCTCGATGATGTCCTTCGCGGTCATGACGCGCTCCTTGGCCTGGTCGTTGATTGAAGAATCAAGACGGGTGGAGGGGACCGTAATGGCGCCCCCCTGACAGGTCAAGCAGCGCGACGCGCGGTGTTCATCACGCGCTGGTGCTGCTCGCGGTGGACGGGTTCAGCGAGCGGCGCACCATGTCCAGCAAGTCGTTCAGCTCGAAGGGCTTGGCCAGGTGACCCACGGCGCCAATGTCCTGGGCCTTGCTGCCCACGTTGCGGTCCGCGCTGAGGACGATGAGCGGGATACCCGCCACGGCGGGCGGCTTCTGTCGCATGCGCTGGGCGAACTCCCAGCCATCCATCACCGGCATCATCAAGTCCAACAAGATGAGGTGGGGAGGCTCCGGCTCGAGGCGCTCCAGCGCCTCCTTCCCGTTGCGGGCACGACGAATGACGAAGCCTTCGGCCTCCAGAATCTCGGAGAGGGCTTCGAGGATATCCGGGTCGTCATCCACGACGAGGACGACGGGAGCACCATCAGGCTGTGTGTTAGGCGGAGTCAGGGCAGTCTCCCTCGGTGCGACGCTGGGGATTCTTCCACCATCCTCCCATCCAGCGGCGCAAGAAAGTGCGCTCCCCGCACACGATGGGGATGCACGTTGCAAAACCGACAGTGCCGCCCCACCCTTTCCGTGACCTGCTGGACAGGAGGTGGAAAACGTGAGGAGCCCTGGGGAGATGGGAGCTGGCAGCACGGCGGAAGCGCCTGGCCTCGTCCTCGTCCCCACGCAGGGGCCCCCTCGCCTGCTGGGCGGGTTGCTGCTCGAGCATCTGGGCCTCCAGGAGCTGCCCCCGGGCGCCACCTCCGTGGAGGCGCTCCTGGGCGCATCAGGCTTCCAGCGTCGCGCGGGAGACATGCGCGTGTGGGAGCGGGGAGATGAGGTGGTCCTCGCCGGAGAAGAGCCCCTGGGCGACGGAGGGCGGCTCCTGTGGACCTTCCCGGTGGGCTGGAACGAGTCGGATGCGCGCCGCAGGGTGCGCTACCTGGGCATGGCCTCGCATGACCTGCGCGGCTCCCTGGCCAACATCCGCTCCTATGCCGCGCTGCTGCTCAATGGCCGCGTCCCGCTGGAGCCCAAGGTGCAACGCGGGCTGGAGACCATCCTGCGCAACGCGGACCGCTCGCTGTCCTTCTCGCAGGACTTCTTCGACTCGAGCAGGGCCGACCTGGGCTCGCTCGCCTGCGAGCCGGAGCGCCAGTCGCTCATCCCCCTGCTGGACGCGGCCGTGGAGCGCCAGCGCGCGGCGGCCACCGCCGCCAATGTGGCGCTCGTACTGGACCTGGATCCCCGCGTGGCTCCGCCCGACGTGGCCGTGGACGGAGCCCGAATCCAGCACGCCGTGGAGGCCTTCATCCTGTACCAGCTCTCCCGCTCCCAGCCCGGCGAGGTCATCTACCTGAGGGTGCACCCGGGTGCCCCGAGGGTGCGGGTGGAGGTGCGACGGGAGGGTGTCCCCCTGTCCGACGAAGACGCCTCCGTCGTGTTCCGGCGTGAGGAGCGGGCCTTTCGCGAGAAGAAGCTGGAGGACCCGCTGCGCATCTACCTGGCCCGCCAGGAGGTGGAGGCGCACGGCGGAAGCGTCGGCGTGGAGACGGATGCGTCCGGTAGCTCCCTCTTCATCACCCTCACCGCGCTTCCGGGGGCCATGCTCGGCACTCCAGCGGCCCTCCAGGCATGAGGCCTCCGCTCTTGCTGGCGGTCCACGGCGCCCCCCGCTATGCTCCGGCCGATTTCGCGAAGGAGCCGTGATGCTGGGGCTGAAGCCGATGGAACTTCTTCTCATCCTGTTTGTGCTGCTGCTCCTCTTCGGGGCCACGCGGCTGCCGCAGCTCGGCTCGTCCCTGGGCAGCGCGATTCGCAACTTCAAGCGCGGCTTTGGCGGTGAAGAAGAGACGGGTACGCCGGGCGCCGACAAGAAGGGCACCGGCACGCTCGCCGGCGGCGGCAACGTGGACAAGGACGTGAAGTCCACCACGCCCAGCAGCCACGCGTAATCCGCTCCGGGCACTCCCGGAAAGCACGACGCCCGCTCCACCCCGTCTTCCGGGGCCGAGCGGGCGTTGACGTTTCAACCACCTGGCCTGTCCGTCCCCTGTCCCAACGGGGCGGCACGCCCCCAGTCGATAGCACTGGGGGCGAGCGGCCGAATGCTCAGTCGATGACGGCCACGTTGTCGTACATGGCGTCGATCTGCGCCTTGTACTTCGTGCTGCAGACCTTGCGCTTGACCTTCAGGGTGGGCGTCAGCTCGCCGGACTCCTGGGTGAAGTCCGCGGGCATCACCGTGAAGCGCTTGATGGTGGCGTACGGCGGCGAATCCGCGTTCATCTTGTCCAGCACCGCCTTCACGGCGGCGTGGATCTCCGGCCGCTTCGCGTTGTCCGCGTAGCTGCCCACCGGGGCGCCCTTCTCCTCGAGCAGCTTGCGCGCGGAGTCTTCCGCCACGGTGATGAGCGCCACGAGGTACGGGCGCTTGTCGCCGTACACCATGGCCTGGCTCAGCAGCGGGAAGGTCTTCAGCGTGTTCTCGATGTTCTGAGGCGCCACGTTCTTGCCGCCCGCCGTGACGATGATGTCTTTCTTGCGGTCGGTGATGCGCAGGTAGCCGTCGGCATCCAGCTCGCCGATGTCACCGGTGTGGAACCAGCCGTCCTTCTCCAGCACCTCGGCCGTGGCCGTGTCGTTCTTGTAGTAGCCCTTCATGATGCAGGGGCCACGCACGAGCACCTCGCCGTCCGCGGCGATCTTCGCCTCGGTGCCCGGCAGCGCGGGACCGACGGTGCCAATCTTGATCTTGTTCGGACGGTTGGCGTTGGTGGGAGCCGCCGTCTCCGTCAGGCCGTAGCCCTCCACGACCTTGAAGCCCAGCAGGTCGAAGAAGTAGCCAATCTTGCGCGACAGCGGCGCGCCACCGGAGACGAACAGGCGCATGTTGCCGCCCAGCTTCTCGTCCAGCGTGGCCCGCACCTTGGTGAACACCAGCTTCTTCGCCAGCGTGAAGCCGAGCGTGTCGTACGGCCGGCCCTGCTGCATCGCATCGACGTACTCGTCGAAGAGCTTGAAGGCCCAGCGCGTCAGCCGGCCCTTGAGGCCCGGAGCCGACGTGCCGTTGGACACCACCGTGTTGTAGACCTTCTCGAAGACGCGGGGCACCGACGGCAGCACCGTGGGACGCGTCTCCACGATGTTCGCCATCAGCTTGTCCACCGACTCCGCGATGATGAGGCGGAAGCCCATGCTCAGCCACGCCGCCTTCACCACCTGGGCGAAGACGTGCGCCAGCGGCAGGAACAGCATGACGGCGTCCGACGGCTCCATCATGCCGATGGCCTGCACCGCGTGCGCCTGGTACGTCCAGTTGCCGTGGGTGAGGATGGCGCCCTTCGGATCACCCGTGGTGCCGGAGGTGTAGATGAGGCAGTTGGTGTCCTCGGACTTCACGGACGCCACCCGCTCCTCGAAGGCGCCAGGGTTGGCCTGGTGCGCCTCGCGGCCCTGCGCCATGACCTCCGCCAGGGCGACCTCCTGGCCGCCCGCCACGGGACCGTCGAAGACGATGACCTTGGTGACGGTGGGACACTCGGCCAGCTTCTGCCGGACGCGCGTCAGCCGCCCCGCCTGCTTCGCATCCTTCTCGTCGTTGTCCACGAGGACGAACGACGTCTCCGAGTGCTTGATGACATAGCGGAACTCGTCCGGAAGGTTGGACGAGTAGATGGGCACGGTGATGGCCTGCGCCGCGGTGATGGCCAGGTCCGCGACGATCCACTGGAGGCTGGTGTTGGCGAACAGCGCCACCCGGTCTCCGGGCTTCACGCCCTGGGCCACCAAGCCCGCGGACAACGCCTTCACGTCGTCCAGCACCTGTCCGAACGTCACGTCCTGCCAGCGGCCGTCCTTCTTGTGCGTCACACCCGCCTTGGAGGCGTTCTGCGCGCGCTGGATCAGCAACTGGACCAGGTTTCCCTCTTGCGCTCCGGCCGCCGAAGCCGAAGGTGCTACCTGATTCTCTGCTCTCACTTGAGCTCCTCCTCGATGTCGGCTTCGACCTTCTTCGCCCACTCCTGGATGCGCTGACCCTCCGGAGGGTCATACGCGACGCTTCCCTGCTTCACCTTCTGGATGGCGTCACGCGCCTCCTTGGCCTTGTCGTCCTTGAGGAGCGTCTCGGCGAGGAAGTAATGCGCGCGCAGCATCTCCGGGTGTTTCTTGATGGCCTTCTCGTAATACTCCGCCGACTTCTTCAGATCCCGCTTCGGCCAGGGCAGCTCGTAGAAGTAGCGACCCTTCACGAGGAGCGGCGCGCTCCAGTTGAAGGTCGGATCAATCTTGATGGCCGTGTCCACGCGCTCGTTGAACTTGCCCTCCAGCCCCTCACCCAGCGCCTTCATGACGCCTACTGCTTGAGAGTAGGCGCCGATACCCGTCGCCGCGTAGTAGTGGCCCTCCACGCGGGCAGGGGCCAGCTTGATGGCCTTCTCGGAGACGTCCCACGTCTGCCGCCCGAGCACCTTCTTGAGCTTCTCGTTGCCCGCCCCGTCCGCCTGCCACTGCAGGAGCCGGGCCTGGCGCCACACCAGCTCGAAGTCGTCCGGCGTCGCCGTCAACGCCTTCTTGAGCTCCGCCTCCAGCTCCTTCACCGCCGCGGCGTCCGCGCGACTGGCGTGCAGAGCATCCAGGCGGGTCCACACCTCGGCGTCGGCCGCCCGTGCCGAACCGGCAACGAGCAGGCACAAGGCAAGTAAAATCAGGCGCATGGGCGGTGGGCTTAGCACGCACGCTCGGCCGCACGCAAACCACGCAGGCAGCCTTTCCGGCAAAAAACAAGAGCGGGGCCGGCAAGGGTGGAAGACCCCGCCAGTCCCGCTCAGTCCGCGTATCTCCCCAGGTGGGGAGAAGGTCGGCTCAGGCCGCGTCGGCGGCGGCCTGCTCCTCGTTCTCGTTGAAGGCGGACAGGTAGCGCTCCAGGAACGTCTTCGTCTTGAGCTCCACCTGGCGCACGCGCTCGCGCGATACGCCCCACCGCTGTCCCAGTTCCTCCAGCGTCAGCGGCTTGTCCTGCGTCAGCCGCTCCGTGAGGATGTCCCAGCCCAGGTCGCCAATGCGCTTGCGGACCTTGGTGAGCGCGTCGTGGATTTCGGTGTCCTGCTCATTCGAGAGGAACACGTCCTGGGGCGACGGCCCGTTGTCCTCCAGGCGGTCCAGGAAGGTGGTCTCCCCTTCCTCGTCGATGGAGGCGTCGAGCGAGAAGTCCACCATGCTGCCCCGCTCGGCTTCTCCGCCACGGACCTGGCTGCGGTTGTCCTTCAGGTAGCGGGTGATGTAGGCGCGAATCCACCACACCGCATACGTCGCGAAGCGCACGTTCTTCTTCGGGTCGAAGTGCTCAATCGCCTTCATCAAGCCCACGTTGCCTTCCTGGATGAGGTCATCCAGGCGCGCGCCGCGATTGGCGAACTTCTTCGCCACGGCGACAACGAAGGCCAGATTGGAGGTCGCGAGCGTCTGTCGCGCGGACTCGTCGCCCTTGCGAGCACGACGTGCGAGCTCGTACTCCTGCTCGCGCGTCAGTTGGTGATGTCCCCCCAGGTGACGCAGGTATTGCGACAGGCCCTCCGCCGCAAACTTCGTCGAGTTGGCCATGATTTCCCGTCCTCCGTTCGATGCCGGACGCGCTGTCCCCGCCGACTCGCGTCCACCTGCATCTAGGACGCCCAACGAGCGAAAGGGTTTCTCATTCCATCGCCGAAAGTCGTTTCGACTGTCGACCGTCGTCCCGTGGCGGACGAGACGCTCGCGCTTCCGCTGACTTGCAAGGTTGAGGAGCGCGGTTATCCCTCGGCGATGGTCACGCTACGGCTACTCACGTAGAACGCTTGAGCGCGGGGAAGATTTTCTGCGGATTGAGCAACCCTGATGGGTCAAAGAAGGACTTGAGCCGCCGCTGGAGGTCGAGCAGCGCGGGTCCTTGTTCGAGCGCGAGAAATTCCCGCTTCGCGAGGCCCACACCATGCTCGCCTGTGATCGTGCCGCCCAGTTCCACCGTCATCACCAACATGCGGCGCAGGGCTTCGTCCACCAGGCCACGCTGGTGCGGCCCCTCATAGAGGATGTTGGCGTGGAGGTTTCCGTCGCCCGCGTGGCCATAGGTGGCCACGGTGAGTCCCAGCTCGGCGCCCATCATTTTCAGTCGCTGGATGATTTCGGGAATTTTTGAGCGCGGGACGACGATGTCCTCCGAAATCTTGTGAGGCTTCAGCGCGCGCAGCGCCGGCGAAATGGCCCGCCGCACAGCCCACAGCTTCTCTCGCTGCCCCTCATCCCGCGCGACGAGCGTCTGGGTGGCGCCCTGCTGTGCGCAGATGTCGCCGAGCCGTGACAGTTCCTCCAACAGACCTTCTTCACCGTGGCCGTCGACCTCCGCGATGACGACCGAGCCGGCGCCCGCGGGAAACTGGAAGCCTCGGCCGTCCACGGCGCGCAGGGCCACGTCGTCAATGAGCTCCAGGCAGCGCGGGAGGATGCCCGCGGCGAGCACGGCGGAGACTCCGCGCGCGGCGTCCAGCACGGACGGAAAGACGACGAGGGCGGTCAGGACTTTTCGTGGCAGCGGAATGAGCTGCAGGGTGATTTCGGTCGCCACGCCCAAGGTGCCTTCGGAACCCACGAAGAGGCCGACGAGGTCATAACCCGCGACGCCCTTGATGGTGCGGCGGCCGACCCGCAGGACTTCTCCGTCCGGAAGCACCCACTCCAGGCCGATGACGTAGTCGCGCGTGACGCCGTACTTGAGCGCGCGAGGGCCCCCCGCGTTCTCCGCGACGTTGCCGCCCAGCGTGCAGAACTCCCAGGAGTTCGGATCCGGTGGATAGAAGAGGCCCTGCGCTTCCACGGCCTTCATCAAGTCGCCCGTCACCACGCCGGGCCCCACCACCGCCGTGAGGTCCTCCGCGGAGATGGAGTGGATGCGGTTCATCCGCTCCAGGCTCACCGCCACGCCACCATTCAGGGGCAGCGAGCCACCGCTCTTGCCACTGCGCGCGCCACAGGGCGTGAAGGGCACGCCGTGCGCCACGCAGGCCTTGAAGACGGCCGACACCTGCGCGGTGGTCTCCGGAAACACCACGACATCCGGAGGGAACACGCCGCTGTCGGACTCGTCCCGCCCGTAGGCCGCGAGCGTGTCCGCGTCGCGCCGCAGCTGCCCTTGCGCGAGGACGCTCGCCAGGGCTGCACACACCCGCTCCACGCGCTCGGCATCCACGCGGTCTGTCCGCGCGGACGGGCCACTCATCGCCGAGCCCCCAGCCGGGCCCACAGCTCACGACGAAGCGAGCCATCTCGCCGCAGCTCGCCCTCGTACGCCTCCGCGTGGGTGATGGCGTCGTGTTGCTGGGCGCCTCGCATGCGCAAGCACGCCTGCTCTGCTTCGATGATGCAGGCGGTGGCGGGGCTGCCCAGCACGCGGGCCAGGGCGCTGGACACCTCGCGGGCCAGGTCTTCCTGGAGGATGAGCCGGTGCGCGAAGCAGTCCACCAGCGCGGACAGCCTGCCGAAGCCGGCCATCCGCTTGCCCGGCACATACGCGACATGCACGCGGCCCGTCACCGGCAACAGATGGTGCGGACACATGGAGACGAAGCGCAGGTTCGTCACGACCACGAGCTCGCGCGACGAACCCTTCGGCGTGGGGAACGTCTTGCCCAGCACCTCCTCGGGCGTCTTGGCGTAGCCATCCAGGAACTCACGGCTCCAGGCGTCAGCCACGCGCTGCGGAGTGTCCACCAGGTTCGCATCCCCCAGGGGCAGTCCGGCGGCGTGCAGGAAGGCCTCCACCGCGCGAGCCATGGCGGCGGGGTCCGGCAGGCTGACCAGGGGACTCGGGACGGGGGCCTTGCGAGTGCGAGCTTTGGACGAAGTCACGGGGGAAGGGGCTCCTACAAGGGGCGTTCAGGGAAAGCCGACGCTATCCGATGCCGCGACGAGGATCTCGTCACCTCGCACACGGACCTCGTAGATGCGGACGCTCGCGTCGGGACGCCAGGGGCAGCGCCCCGTCCGCACATCGAAGGGCCAGGCATGCAGCGGACAATGCAGCAGGTGGCCGTCCAGGTCCCCCTCGGCCAGCGAGCCGCCGCGATGGGGACAGGTGTCGGCCAGCGCATGCAGCCGCCCGTCCACACGGACGAGCGCCACCCGGGTGTCTCCCACCTGGACCACGGCGCGACCCCGTGCGTCCAACGCGGTGAGCCGAGCCACCGGAATGTATCGTCCGTCCGGTTGTCCTTCGTCCATACAGGTGTCTCCAACGCCCCGCGAGCCGTCGTCCATCCCGGTGAATGCGGTGACAGAGGTGTACGTCCCACCGCCGTGCTAGCCTGCCTTGACTCGCCCTGGTGCCGTCAGTAGAGCACCTGTGCCTCCTTCATTCCGATGATCCAGCGCGCCCATACCTTCGCCCGTGGCATCGCGACGTTGCTCGTCGCGCTGTGGGCGTTGCAGCCGCTGGGGGCCCTGCTCCACGTCCGGGACGAGCACGCCCACCGCTTCTGCCCCGAGCACCAGACCTTCGAGGAGACCGCCCGGGGCACGGGCTCGATTCAGGCTCGGCTGGCTCCCGAGAAGCTGGCGCAGTTGTCCGCCCTCCCCTCGTCGAACACCGACTCGACACGGCTCACCCATGAGACCTGCCCGCTCCTGACGTCGGGCTCGCGCGACGAGCTGTTCTTCTCCTCGCCGTCCTCCTGGGCCCTGGCCCGGCTCGCGGTCAGCCGTCCCGCCACCGCGCCACCCCACGTCGCTCCCCCGCTCTCCGTCCTCGACACCGCGCCCAAGTCCTCACCACCCGCGCACGCCTGAGTCGCGTCCAGCAGGAGTGGTCAGGTCATGGAGTGGGGCGTGTGCGCACGCGCGCGTCCAGTTTCGAGGAGCATTCCCGGTGTCATCCGTCTCACGTCGTCCGCACGGCGCGTTCATCGCCGTGTCCATCGCAGCCCTGTTGTCCACGGCCACCGCCGCGGCCCAGGAAAACCAACCCCCTCTCTCGCCCGATGCGGGTGTGCCCGAGCCCGACGCGGGAACGCCCGATGAAGTCCCCGCGGGCCTCACGCCCGAGGAGATGGCCGAAATCGAGAAGGCCTTCGGTGGCGACACCCAGCAAGGTGTGCCCGCCGGCACGTCCTCCGCGCCGGACCCCACGCCCGGAGGCGGCCTGCCGCTGTCGATTCCCGGAGGGACGAGCGGCACCAACTTCCTGGACATGAGCTTCATCCTGGATCTCGCCGCGGCGGCCTTCACGTCGAAGGAGCCGCTCCAGGGCGGCGCGCATGACCCCACGCGCAACGGCTTCAACCTCCAGCAGCTGGAGCTGTCCATCGGCTCGGTGGTGGACCCGTACTTCCGCTTCGACGCGAACATCGTCTACAGCCAGTTCGGCGTTGAAATCGAAGAGGCCTACGGCACCACGCTGGCCCTTCCCGGCAGCCTCCAGGTGCGTGCGGGCCAGTTCCTCACGCGCTTTGGCCGCCTGAATGCCACGCACCCGCACGCGTGGGACTTCGTGGATCAACCGTTCGCCATGAGCCGCGTCTTCGGCGCGGAGGGCAACCGGGGCCTGGGCGTGGAGCTGTCCTGGCTGACGCCCCTGCCCTGGTACGTGGAGCTGACCGGCAGCCTCACCGATGCCACGGGCGAGGCCACCGCGCGCAGCTTCCTGGGCGCATCGAATGACCGCGTCCTCTCACCGCTTGACCTCCAGGCCACGGGCGTCCTGAAGCAGTTCTTCGCGCTGTCGGACGACCTGTCCCTGATGTGGGGACTGTCCGGCGCCACGGGCCCCAATCCCACCGGCTATCGCAACCGCACGGATGTCTTCGGCACCGACGTGTACCTGCGCTACCGCCCCATCACCGAGGCCAGCAACACGCTCGTCACCCTCCAGGTGGAGGCCCTCTACCGCCGACGCCAGGTGCCCGATGACGTGCTGACGGACATCAACACCTACGCCCAGCTCGCGTGGCGCTTCTCGCAGCGCTGGGCCGCCGCCGCGCGCTATGAGTTCGGAACACCGGCGAAGGGTGAAGGCGGCGCGGTGGCGTTGGATCCGCTGGACCCGGAGTGGACCAAGAACCGGGACCGGATCTCCGCCAACCTCACCTTCTGGCCCACCGAGTTCTCCCGCCTGCGGGTGCAGGCCGCCAGAGACCGGGCACGTTGGCGCGACGAGGCGGACTACTCCGTCTTCCTCGCGCTCGAGCTGGTGACGGGCGCCCACGGCGCTCATGCGTTCTAAACCTCTTTCACGGGAGCCCTGCCCCATGCGCCACTTTCGTTTCGTCGCGGCCCTGTGCGCCGCCCTCTGCCTCTTCGCCGCAGCGCCCGCTCGCGCGGCCGTCAATGTCGTCACCACCCTTCCGGACCTCGCCGCGCTGACCAAGGCGGTGGGCGGAGACCTGGTCCAGGTGCAGTCCATGGCGCTGGGAAGCCAGGACCCGCACCGCGTGGACGCGAAGCCCAGCCTCGCGCTCGCGCTACGCAACGCGGACCTGCTCATCTCCGTGGGGCTCGACCTGGAGATCGGCTGGTTGCCCAATCTCCAGACCGGCTCGCGCAACCCGCGCATCCAGGTGGGCAACCCCGGCTTCCTCAATGCCTCGCAGTTCGTCCGGTTGCTGGAGGTCCCCGCCACCAAGGTGGACCGCAGCGAGGGCGACGTCCACCCTGGAGGCAACCCCCACTATCTCTATGACCCGCGACAGGGCGCGGCGGTGGCTCGCGGTATCGCCGAGCGACTCGCGCAGCTCGACGCGAAGAACGCGGCGACGTACCGCGCCAACGCCGCGAAGCTGACCGCCGAGCTGGATGCCGCGCGCGTCGGCTGGGAGAAGCGCCTCGCGGGCCTTCGCGGTGCGCCCATCGTCGCGTTCCACCGGACGACGCCGTACCTCGCGGACTGGCTGGGCTTCGAGCCCATCGCCTTCCTCGAGCCCAAGCCGGGCATCCCTCCCAACCCGTCCCACGTGGCAGGCGTCCTCGTGCTGGCTCGGCAGCGCAAGGCCCGCATGGTGCTCATCGAGAGCTACTACAACGACCGGGAGGCGAAGATGGTCGCGGGCATGATTCCAGCGCCAGTCGTCGTCCTCCACGGCGGCACGGACTTCCGCTCGGGTGAGACGTACGTCCAGCACATCAACGAGCTGGTGGGCAACCTGGAGAAGGCGCTCACCCCTGGAAAGGGAGGCTGAGTCATGAGGACTCGACTGCTGCTCCCCGTGTTGCTCCTGTCCGGCTGCGCGCTGGACTCGGGCGAGGGCTTCGCGGTGTTGGAGCCCACCGTCACCGCGCGCTACGTCCCCGTGGCGTCGCGTGACGCGGGCAATGGTTTCCAGCGCCTCGCGTCGGACTATCAGGTGAGCCTGGGCTCGGCCGCGCTGGGCATCTCCCATGTGGAGCTGGTGGGTGGCGCGGGAGGCGGAGGGCCGACGACGTTCGACCCCGCCAATCCGCCACCGGGTTACAGCCTGTGCCACAACGGGCATTGCCACAGCGACGGCGGCGGGCTCGTGGACTACGAGGACATCGAGGCGGAACTCGGTGGAGGTGGCTCCTCATCCACGCTCGTCGCCGCGCTCCATGTGGATGGCGAGCTGAACCTGCTGACCCCCGAAGCCACGCCGGTGGAGTGTGAGCCTGACTGCGAGCTGCCCCGCACCACCGTGTCCCGAGGTGTCTGGGAAGTGACGTCGGTGACGCTGACGGGCACGGTGCGCGACTCGCGCGCCACGCCGAGGCTCCAGGAAACGGCCTTCCGGATGACCGTGGTGTCCGAGGACGGCGCGGAGGGCGAGGAGGCCACGCCGCTCTTCACGCTGACGGGCGAGGTGGACGTGCCGTCGGACCGGGAGCACGAGCCGCGCGTGAAGCTGGCGCTGGCGCTCGAGGTTCCGCCCACCGTGTTCGACGGACTGGACTGGGCCACATTGACTCCTGGCGCGGACGGCGTGCTGGACCTGGGCACCGTCGCCAACGAGGCGGCGCGCAAGGCCCTGCTGGAAGAGCTCGCGGCCCTGAAGCCCGAAGCGGAGGTGCGACGTGAAGACCGATGAGCCCGTGAGTCCCGAGGCCGCAACCCACGCGGTGCCACCGAGCTTCACGCTCGGCGAGCCGCTGCTCACCTGCACCGAGCTGGTCATCGGCTACAACGACAAGGCCATGCTGCCGCCCATCAACATGGTCATCCGCCGGGGCCAGTTCGTCGCGGTGGTGGGCCGCAACGGCTCAGGCAAGAGCACGTGGTTCAAGACGCTGCTGGGGATGATCGACCCGGTGTCGGGCGCCATTACCCGGGGCCATCCGGAGATGCGCAGCGCCTACGTGCCACAGACATCCAGCATCGACTCGCTGCTGCCGCTACGGGCCTGGGAGCTGACCGCCTGGGGCCGGCTGCGCAACTGGAGCTTCCTGTGGCCCTTCGCGCGCAAGGCGGACCGGGCCGCCGTGGAGGTCGCGCTGGAGACGGCCGGCGCCAAGGCCATCGCGAACAGGCCCTATCGCGAGCTCTCCGAGGGACAGAAGCAACGCACGCTCCTGGCCCGACTCATCGCCACCGAGGCGGACATGGTGCTGCTCGACGAGCCGACCGCCGCGATGGACGCGGTGGCCGAGCGCGAGACGATGCAGCGGCTGTGCATGCTCGCGCGGCAGCGAGGACTGGGCGTGGTGGTGGTGTGCCACGACCTGGAGGTCGCCGCCGAGCACGCGGACGTGCTGCTCTTCGTGGACCGGGAGACCTCCGCCTTCGTCGTGGGCGACGCGCGCACCGTGTTCTGCCACCCCGCCTTCCGTCGTCAGTACGGCGACGAGTACTGCCACCGCGCCCCCGAGGGACCCCACCGTGGATCCGATGCTCGCTGAACCGTCCCAGTGGCAGCAGTTCGTCGAGGGGTTCGAGCTGTTCCGGGACCCGCTGCTGTGCGCCCTCCTCGCCGGAGGCGTGCTGGGCTTCCTGAGCGTCTACGTGGTGCTGCGGCGCATGGTGTTCGTCAGCGCCGCGGTGGCCCAGTCCGCCGGCCTGGGCGTGGCGCTCGCGTTCTACATGGGCATCCACCTGGGCTTCGAGGTGGAGCCCGTCATCGGCGCCACCGCGCTCGCGCTCCTGGCGACGCTGCTCCTGATGATGGACCCCACGAAGCTGCGGCTGACGCGAGAGAGCCTGCTGGGCCTCGCCTACGCGCTGTCCGGCGGCGCGGCCGTGCTGGTGGGTGACCGCATCGCCCAGGAGTCCCACGACATCCAGGGCATCCTCTTCGGCACCGCCGTGCTGGTGACACCCGAGCAACTGCGCACCGTGGCCATCGCCAGCATCCTCGTCATGGTCATCCACCTCTGGTGGTACCGGGGCATCACCTTCGCGAGCTTCGACCGCATCGGCGCGCTGGTGCAGGGCCTGCCCGTCCGCCTGTTGGACGGCGTGCTGATGGTGTCCATCGGCGTCATGGTCGGCGTGTGTGCCCGAGCCCTCGGCGCGCTGCCGGTGTTCGCCTTCTCCACGCTGTCCGCCATCGCCGCGCTGATGTTGGATTTGCGGCTGCCCTGGACGTTCTTCGTGGCCACGCTCGCGGGCATCGTCTCCGGCGTGGGCGGCTACATGTTCGCCTACTTCTTCGACTTCCCAGTGGGTGGCTCGCAGACGGTGGTCGCGGCGATGCTGGTGGGACTGGCCATGGGTGCGCGCGCACTCATCCAACTGGCCCAGCGCGGAGCGAAGTGAGCAGCAACCGCGCCGGGTGAGCGACATTCCCCGGCGCGCAGATATGTGCCTGAGTGACATCCGTTCCCCCTTCATCTCGACGATGGATTTCCCAAGGGGGTGCGCATGAGGCAGCGAGGCTGGTGGCTGTGTCTGCTCTGGATGGCGAGCATGGGTTGCGTGCATCGCCCACGCACCACGGAGCCCGAGACGCCGAAGTTCGAGCACGTCTTCCAGAAGCCCCTGGAGGAAGCGCTGGCCGCCACCCGGCAGTTGCTCGCCTCCCGAGGCTACGCCATCGAGGAGACGACGGATCCGACCCAGTTCGTCACGAAGTGGAAGACCCAGGACAGGGGCGACACGGGGAATGACCGCTACACGCGCTTCGTGGTGACGGGCCTCTCCGTGGCCCCGCGACAATCCGTCGTCCGCATCTTCCGGATGAACTTCAACGCCATGGGCAACGACGTCAACCACAAGGCCAACTGGTGGCGGATCGAGTACAACTACTATGTCCACGACTCGAGCCCCTTCAACGACCAGGGGCCACCGCTCCGAAATGCGCGGAGCGAACGCATCGAGTTGCGCACGCTGACGAATGGCACGCGAGACCTGGACCTCGAGCGGGAGTTGACGCTGAGACTGGAGTCGACCCCGTCGTTGGAGGTGGTGAGCGGCAACGTGCGAGAGGAGCCGCGCCTCAAGGCCGTGCGCGACTCGGACTTCTACCTCACGAGGTGGAAGCAGGAGGCCGCCGAAGCAGGCCCCTGTGGCGAGGCCATGCGTGGGCTTCCGGAGGTGCTGGACCTCGGACTGACGCTGCTGGTGGGAGAACAGCTCGGCTCTCGTGAAGCCCCCTCGGTGGTGGGAGAGCTGGTGTGTCAGGTCGCCGAGGCAGGGCTGCCCGTCGCACTGGGGTTGTCCATTCCCCGCTCCGAGCAGGAACGGGTGGACCGCTACCTCGCGAGCCCGGGCGCTCCGGCGGACCAGGATGCGCTGCTAGAGGGGCGCTTCTGGCAGCGGCCCTACCAGGATGGCCGCAGCAGCCGCGCCATCTTGGACCTCATCGACCGCGTCCGCGCTCTGCGCATGGCGGGGTTGAGCGTGACGCTCCTTGCGTATGACACGGACCTGGCTGGCGGAAGCAAACGCGATGCTCAGCAGGCCGCTTTCTGGAACCAGCGCCGCGAGACAAAACCGTTCGAAGTCCAGGTCATCCTCGCCGGCAACACGCATACGCGCACCGTCACCGGCACCCCCTGGGACCAGGACTTCACGCCCATGGCGCATCTCTTGAAGTCCCCACGCCTCGTCGTTCTGGAGATGAGCTACGCCCAGGGGACGCGCTGGGGTTGCGACCTGGACCGCGAAGGGAAGCTTCAGTGCGGGCTCATTGGCTCGACACCGTCGGGCAGGGTTGCGGCACACCCCGGCATGTCGCCGTTCATCACGTCCTTCGCCACGCCGACGCCCGAGGGTACCCACGGCATGCTCTATGTCGGAGCGCTGACGCCGTCCCTCCCCGCCATCTCCAAGCAGCAGGAGGCGCCGCTTCCCATTCGCCCCCCGCTGCCGCCGCTGCGGGATGGAGACAAGCCTCCGATGTTCTAGGCGTCAACGGACCGCGGTGGAGACCTTCTTGAACTCGGGCGTGCCCGCGCGCCCGAGCAAGTCGAACAGCGCGGCCTCCACCGTGGCCACCGTCGCTCCCGCATCGCGGCACAGGTCCAGGCCCACGCGCCGGTCCTCCGTCGAGCGTGACAGCACCGCGTCCGCCAGCAACACCGGCGTGAAGCCACGCTCCGCGAAATCGCGCACCGTCTGGAAGACACAGATGTGCGTCTCCATGCCGGCCACCAGCACCTGCTTGCGCGTCCCCAGTTGCGCGAGCACGTCCGGCACGGCGGCGCTGAACTCCAGCTTCTCCACCGCCTTGAAGCTCCCGAGCTTCAGCCGCAGCAGCGAGTGCGTGGGCCCCAGGCCCTGGGGATACTGCTCGGTGATGATGACGGGGAGGCCGAGCGCCCGGGCGCCTTCGACGGCGGCGCTGGTGCGCGCGAGCATCCGGTCCAGCGCGTCGCGGTCCATGGCCGCGCACAGGCGCTCCTGGATGTCCATGACGAGCAACGCGGCCTGGTCCTGCGTGAGACGGAAGGTGGGCATGCCCCCTCTCCTCGCGCGAACGACTCCGGCCCGTCAAGCGGCGGGCGCATCGGACGCCCTTGGCTCGACGCTTTCGCTCAGCCGGCTTCGGGCGGGCAACACTCGCGACACAGGGCCCGGTTGCGCCCATGCGCCACGGCCATCAACAACCCGCCTCCCAGGGTGAGCCCCATCTCCCACCGCTCGCCCGCGCCCTCCGGTACCAGGAACGCCCCCGCGCCCAGCAGGGCCAGCCCACCTCCGGCGAGCACGGGCACGACCCCACGCCGATGCAGCCTCCATCCCGGGATGAAGGCCGCGAGCGCGCCCAGCAACACCAGCGCGAACAACCATCGATGCGTCCCCTCCCCGCC
>NZ_JABUMQ010000808.1:0-421 GCF_013336645.1 Myxococcus sp. CA039A
GAAGAAGGCATGGAAGCTGTTCCGGAACCGGTGCTCGACGAGCACCGCGCATTGCTCGCCGAATACGGCCGCGCGCAGCGGCGCTGCAGCCGCGATCTTGCGGCGCAGGCGCGCCGCATCGAGGATCTGCAGGCCGAAGCGGTGCGGCTGCGGGCGCGCGCGATCGTGGCCGAGACGGCGCTGGCCTATGCGCAGGAAGACCGGCGCGTGCAGGAAGAGGCGCTGCCGGGCCTGCGCCGGCGCCGCGCGCTGGCCCGGCAGGTGGAGGGGCTGACGCACCGCCTGCAGTGCCTGATGCGCGAGGTGCTGCACTGGCAGTGGCATGCCGGGGCGCGCGACACGGCGCCGGGCGTGGCTACGGGCTCCATGCCGGCGCTGGCCGCCGCACCGGAGCTGAGCGGGACGTCCGCCACGATAAGGA
>NZ_JABUMQ010000809.1:0-419 GCF_013336645.1 Myxococcus sp. CA039A
CATTGGTGGTGTCCTGCAGCGGCCGCCAGGCCAGGCCCGGGCGACCACGGTCATAGGTCGCGGCCACGTTGGCCAGCATGTCGCGCGCCTGCGCGGTCGACCACAGCCCTGAACGCGCCGCCAGCACCTGGCCCCAGAACTGGGTCTGGCCTTCGTAGACCCACAGCAGGCTGTCGCCCATCGGCGTGTTGAAGTTGGCGGTGGCGAGATCCGCGCCGCGACGGTACTTGCCGTTCCAGGAATGGGTGTACTCGTGCGGCAGCAGATCGCGCATCCACGCGTTGTTGTCCCACTCGGTGAAGTAGCCCGGGTCGGCGCTGTTCTCACTGGAACGGTGATGCTCCAGGCCGATGCCGCCGAGGCGGTCGGTCAATGCCAGCAGGAACTCATAGTGGTTGTAGTGCCGCGCGCCGTAGAGC
>NZ_JABUMQ010000810.1:0-418 GCF_013336645.1 Myxococcus sp. CA039A
GCTCCAGTCCGTGTTTGCGCAGACTCTCCGACAGCTTAACGGCCGGCTGCTGATTGTTCGGACCGCTCTCGTACATCAGCTCGCCCATGATGATTTTGCCGCGAAGGTACGTTCCTGTCGTCAATACAACTGCCTTGCCCAGATACCGGGCTCCAGTCTTGGTGATGACTCCCTTGCATACCCCGTCCTCGACAATCAGCTCCTCCACCATCCCCTGGCGAAGCGTTAACCGTTCTTGTTTCTCCAACGTTTCTTTCATGGTATGCTGATACAGAAATTTATCGGCTTGCGCGCGCAAAGCATGAACTGCCGGACCCTTCCCGGTATTCAGCATCCGCATTTGAATATAGGTCTTATCAATGTTGCGGCCCATTTCGCCTCCAAGGGCATCAATCTCGCGCACAACATGGCCCTTGGC
>NZ_JABUMQ010000811.1:0-418 GCF_013336645.1 Myxococcus sp. CA039A
GATCCGAACACTGCTTCTCCGTATGCCAGTTATCTGCAATATGGGCATATCGCCGGTATTGATGAAATTCTTGAAGGGAAAAAACCGATTACCGATCTCGGCGTGAAAGCTATTGATGATCACACATTAGAAGTCACCTTAAGTGAACCCGTTCCGTACTTCTATAAATTACTTGTTCACCCATCAACTTCACCGGTGCCAAAAGCCGCTATCGAGAAATTCGGCGAAAAATGGACCCAGCCTGGTAATATCGTCACCAACGGTGCCTATACCTTAAAAGATTGGGTCGTAAACGAACGAATCGTTCTTGAACGCAGCCCGACCTACTGGAACAACGCGAAAACCGTTATTAACCAGTTAACCTATTTGCCTATTGCTTCTGAAGTTACCGATGTCAACCGCTACCGTAGTGGTGAAA
>NZ_JABUMQ010000812.1:0-416 GCF_013336645.1 Myxococcus sp. CA039A
GTACCTGGGTGCCCTGCAGGCGCGCCAGCGCTGGAAAGGCGCGCTGTCCGCCGGCCCCGCATGGAGTGACAACATCAACCGCAGCTCGGCCAGCCGCACCTGCCTGTTCGGCGTAGGCGACGCCTGCATCATCGAACGGAAACTGCCCGACGCCCAGCGCGCAGGGGGCCTCGACTACGACGCCAGCCTGGAACGGCGCTGGGTCCTCGACGGGCATCATGGGCTGTACGTGCGCGGTCTCGCCTTCGGTCAGGCATGGCGCGGGCACCGTGCCTACAACGAGCTCAATGCCAATGTGCAGGCAGGTTACAGCTGGCGCAGTGCGCGGCAGACCGTGCTGCTTGCCCCCAGCTATGACGTCCAGGGCCTGGGCAACCGTGCGCTGCAGGGCGGCAGTGGCGTGCACGGCGAATGGC
>NZ_JABUMQ010000813.1:0-415 GCF_013336645.1 Myxococcus sp. CA039A
GTCTTTTTCTACGCTTACCGATTTATCGCGGGCGTCAAATGTGAATAAAAATTCGCCTTTGCCTAAGCGTTCCACAATCGCGTCGTGGTCAAGGCGGTTTAAGACATCAACGGCGCCTTCATACTCCACAAATGTGAGAGATTGGTTAAAGGTTGCTCCCGCACTTGCGCCGGCTACCCACGCCGTCGCTTTGTCCGGTGTCACTTCTGTTCCGTCTTCCAGCAGCACGCCTTCTGTCACGTTGATGATGCCTTCATAGTCACCGCTGTAGTTGGCTGTTACCCCTTGGACTTTTTGCCCTTGACCGTCACGCAGACGCTTAATGAATGCGGCAAAGGTCGCCTTCAGCTGATCTCCTTCTGCAACCGGCAAAGCGATGACATCAAAGCTCTCCGTTTCAGCCGCAGCCAAGAAA
>NZ_JABUMQ010000814.1:0-414 GCF_013336645.1 Myxococcus sp. CA039A
GAATGCGAAGCAGCCGGGTTCGGAAGGTGCGATTATTCCTGTAGCCATGGATTTCTGCCAGAGCTGCGAGGTGGGCCTGAATACGCCCGAGGCTTATGAGCGGCTTCTGTACGATGCGGCGCGCGGAGATTCGACCTATTTCACACGGTGGGACGAAGTGGCGCTTGCCTGGAAGTACGTGGATAAGATCGCTTCGGCTTGGGGAGAACGTACGGAAGACCTGCACTTGTATCCGGCCGGAACGTGGGGTCCCGAGCGCGGACAACAGCTCGTGGCGGAGGATGGCTTCCGCTGGTGGCCGGTGAACGGACAGGATGAAGGCGAAGTCGAATGGGTAACGACGCAGCGTTAAGCTGCAGGTTGATAAAAATGAAGAGCAAAACCGGGCGAGCCTGGTTTTGCTCTTGTTATTTT
>NZ_JABUMQ010000815.1:0-414 GCF_013336645.1 Myxococcus sp. CA039A
AAAAAAGAACGCGATGCTGTTCGGTCCGGGCACAGGACGGTTTGCGCAGGATGACCGGTTTGTGCGCAGGATTTGGGAGGAAACGGCATGCCCGCTCGTGATTGATGCGGATGGATTGAATATGATCGCGGCGGCGGCCGATTTTGATTCGTGGAGCCGGAGGAAATCCCCGGTTGTGCTTACGCCGCATCCCGGAGAAATGGCAAGGCTATGCGGACGATCCGTCCCGGAAGTCCAGCAGGACCGTATTTCTTGCGCGAGAAACTATGCGGTTCAGTACCATGTTACTCTCGTGCTTAAAGGAGCCCGGACCGTCGTAGCGACGCCGGACGGCACAGTCTACGTAAACCCTACCGGCAATGCGGGTATGGCCACAGGCGGCTCAGGCGACGTGCTTGCAGGGCTGATCAGCGG
>NZ_JABUMQ010000816.1:0-412 GCF_013336645.1 Myxococcus sp. CA039A
GGAAAGTGCGGCGATCTTGTTGTTGGCCATCCTGTCCGGCAGTTCCATCTGCGAGCCGGCCGGGGCGCCGATGCCGGCGCCGGACGTGGTGCGCGCGCTGGTGCCGGCGGTCTCGGCATAGATGGTGAAGACCGGGCCGACCTTGTCGCGGTCACGATCATTCTCGGCGTAGGGCTGCAGTGCCTGCCCGGCCTTGACGTCGTGATAGTCGCGCAGGCCGTTGTAGCCGGTGAAGAAGGCCTTGCGATGCTGGCCATTGGCGAAGCGCACGTTGGCATCCTGGCTGCGGTCGACAATCCACGCCGCGCCACGATTGCGGCGCACCGCTTCGCCATACGGGCGGTAGCGGCGGCGGTCCCAGTCCGAGTACCAGCCGTTGCCGTTGCCGAAGCCGTTGAGGAAGCGCTGGTTG
>NZ_JABUMQ010000817.1:0-412 GCF_013336645.1 Myxococcus sp. CA039A
TTATTTATCCGTATGAAATTTCCATAGGCCTTACGGTCGGCGTGATCGGAAGCGGTATTTTTCTTTATTTACTCATGAGGAGAAAGGCACATGGCTTATAGAGGCAAGCTTGGTTTTCTGGCAATGGCTGCGGTCCTGTTAGTAATCTTGTATTTATTCATCGATGCCGGATCCAATTGGGATTATGTCCTTCCCAGAAGGCTCAAAAAGATTCTTGCGATTATGCTGACTGGCGCTGCCATCGCTTTTTCTACGGTGGTATTTCAAACGATCACCAACAACCGGATATTGACGCCTTCTATGATCGGGTTGGATTCGTTATATCTGTTGGTTCAAACTTCTGTGGTTTATTTGTTCGGCGCGACGACGCTCACGATGATGAACAGCAACGTTCAATTCCTCATCTCGGTCG
>NZ_JABUMQ010000081.1:0-35637 GCF_013336645.1 Myxococcus sp. CA039A
GGGCGAGGGTGAGAGGGGAGACGGGGGCGGAGGGAGGCTTGGAGGTGCAGTACGCGGACTACGCGAGGTGGCAGCGGGAGTGGCTGAAGGGGGCGGTACTGGAGAAGCAGTTGGCGTGGTGGAAGGAGGAGCTGGCGGGAGCGCCGCTGGTGCTGGAGCTGCCGACGGACCGCCCGAGGCCCGCGGTGCGGACCTACCAAGGCGCACTGAAGCGGGTCGCGCTGCCAGCGGGGCTGGAAGGGGCGCTGCGCGAGCTGAGCCGGAAGGAGGGGGTGACGCTGTACATGACGCTGCTGGCGGGGTTCCAGGCGTTGCTCTCGCGCTACAGCGGACAGTCGGACGTGGTGGCGGGGACGCCGATCTCCGGGAGGAACTGGAGGCAGGTGGAGGCGCTGGTGGGGTTCTTCGTGAACACGCTGGTGCTGAGGACGCAGACGCAAGGGGCGAGCTTCCGGGAGCTGTTGAGGAGGGTGAGGCGCGCGTGCCTGGGAGCGTTCGCGCACCAGGACCTTCCGTTCGAGCAGCTGGTGGACGCGCTCCAGCCGAGTCGGGACTTGAGTCGCTCGCCACTCTTCCAGGTCATGTTCGTCATGCCTGGCACCTTGTCGCCACTCGACCTGGACGGCGTTCAGGTGGAGGACCTCGACTTCGAGCCCGGCGTGTCGAAGTTCGACCTGACGTTGTTCGCGTGGGAGACGCCTCGCGGGTTGGTGACGTACTGGGAATACAACACGGACCTCTTCGACGAGGAGACGGTGTCGCGCATGGCGGGCCACTACGGCCGGCTGCTGAGCGCGGCGGTGGAGACCTCGGAACGACAGGTCTCGGAGCTCCCTCTGCTCGGAGACTCCGAGCGACAGCGCTTGCTGGTCGACTGGGGCTCGCGCCAGGACTCCACCTATGTGCCGGGGCTGATGCACCAATGGGTGGAGGCCCAGGTCTCGCGAACGCCTGATGCGGAGGCCGTCACGGACGGCACACGCTCGCTGACCTATGCGGAGCTGGACGCGCGCGCGAACCAGCTCGCGCACCACCTGGTGGCGCTCGGGGTTCCTCCCAATGGCTCGGTGGGTTTGTGCCTGGACCGGAGCGGACTGGAGATGCCGGTGGCGGTGCTCGCCACCTTGAAGGCGGGCGCGGCGTTCCTTCCATTGGACCCGACCTGGCCCGTCGAGCGACTGGCGCTCATGCTGGAGGATACGCGTGCGCCCGTGGTGCTGGCGCAGTCGCACCTCGTCGCCGCGCTGCCGCCGAACACCGGCGCTCGCATTGTCTGCCTGGAAGACGAAGGCCCCGCCATCGCCCGGCGACCCACGACGACTCCGCGTGTCGACGTCTCCCCGGAGACACACTGCTACTTCGTCTACACCTCGGGCAGCACGGGGCGACCGAAGGGCATCGTCATGTCCCACCGCGCGGTGGGCAACATGCTAGGGTGGTTGCTGCGGCGCACGGTGAAGCCGGACGCCACCACGCTCCAGTTCGCTTCGCTCAACTTCGATGTCTCCTTCCAGGAGTTGTTCGGCACCTGGTGCCTGGGCGGGCGCGTCCTGCTCATCACCCCCGAGTTGCGCCGGGACCCCAGCGCGATGCTGCGGTATATGGTGCGTCACCGGGTGGAGCGACTGTTCCTGCCCTTCGTCGCGCTCCAGGCTGTGTGTGACGCGGCCGGTGCGGAGGATGTGTTGCCGCCGCTGACGGAGGTGGTGACAGCGGGCGAGCAGCTCCAGGTGACGCCCGCGCTGGTGGCCTTCTTCGAGCGGCTCCCGGGCTGCGTGCTGGAGAATCAGTACGGGCCCTCGGAGGCGCACGTCGTGACGGCCTGGAGGGCATCGGGCCCACCGTCGTCATGGCCCGCGCTGCCTCCCGTGGGAGAGCCCATCACCAACGTGCGGCTCTATGTGCTGGATGCGAAGGGCGAGCCCTGTCCCCTCGGTGTCCCAGGGGAAGTGGGCGTCGCCGGTGCCAGCCTCGCGCATGGCTACCACGGCCGTCCGGACCTGACCGCGGACCGCTTCCTTCCGGACACGCTCGGCGCCGCATCAGGCGAGCGCTATTACCGCACGGGGGACAGGGCCCGCTGGCTCGCGGATGGGAACCTGGAGTTCCTCGGCCGCCTGGACGGCCAGGTGAAGCTGCGCGGGTTCCGCATCGAGCTGGGCGAAGTGGAGGTGGTGTTGCGAGCCCTCCCTGGTGTGCGAGACGCGGTGGCTGTCGTCCGCGAGGACGTGCCGGGAGATCGGCGGCTCGTGGGCTACGCCGTCTTCCAGGAAGGCCAGCGGCTCGAACCCTCCGAGCTGCGCACGCAACTGCAGGCGAAGCTGCCCGAGTACATGGTGCCGTCGGCCTTCGTGTCTCTGCCCACGCTTCCGCTGGCGCCGACGGGAAAGGTGGACCGCAAGGCCCTGCCCGTGCCGCGTGCGGAGGAAGCTCGGGGTGGCTACATGGCGCCGCGCACCGCGATGGAGCGTGTGGTCGCGGAGGTCTTCGGCCCGTTGCTCGGACTGGAGCGTGTGGGCGTCGAGGCCCACTTCTTCGAGCTGGGAGGACACTCGCTGCTCGCGACGCAGGCGGTGTCGCGCTTGAAGGAAGTCATCGGTCGCGAACTCCCTGTCCGGGTGCTGTTCGAGTCCCCCACGGTGGCCCAGCTCGCGGAGCATCTGGAAGACGTGCTGGAGGATGCGAGGGGCGCGGCACCGCCGCCATTGGTGCGAGGACTTCCGAGTGCCGTGGCGGAGCAGTCCTTCGCGCAGCAGCGGTTGTGGTTCCTCTCCCAGCTCGATGCCGAGGGGTTCTCCTACAACATGCCTTTCGCGGTGAGGCTGACGGGGCCTCTGCACGTGAAGGCGCTGGAGGACGCGTTCCGCGAGGTGGCGAGGCGACACGAGTCACTGCGGACGACGTTCGGCGAAGTGGACGGCCGGCCGGTGCAGCGAATCCACGAGGTGGTGGAGTTCATCCTGCGCGTGGAGGAGGTGAAGGAAGGGGAGGTGCTGGCGCGAGTGGAGGAGGAGGCGCGCGGGCCGTTCGACCTGGAGCGAGGGCCGCTGCTGAGGGCGAAGGTGCTGAAGGTGGGGGAGGCGGAGCACGTGTTGGTGTGGGTGGTGCATCACATCGTGTTCGACGGGTGGTCGGTGGGAGTGCTGGAGAGGGAGCTGAGCGAAGCGTACGAGGCCAAGATGAGAGGGACGGCCGTCGACGAACGGCGCCCGGAGGTGCGGTACGCGGACTACGCGAGGTGGCAGCGAGAGTGGCTGAAGGGGGAGGTACTGGAGAAGCAGCTGACGTGGTGGAAGCAGCAGCTCGCAGGCGCGCCGCCCGTGTTGGAGCTGCCCACCGACAGGCCACGGCCCGCCATGCAGTCATTCAACGGGGGCCATCTCGCGGTGCGACTGCCCCCGGAGCTGGCGGGGGCGCTGCGCGAGCTGAGCCTGAAGGAAGGGGTGACGCTGTACATGACGCTGCTGGCGGGATTCCAGGCGTTGCTCTCGCGCTACAGCGGACAGACGGACGTGGTGGTGGGGACGCCCATCTCCGGGAGGAACTGGAGGCAGGTGGAGGCGCTGGTGGGGTTCTTCGTGAACACGCTGGTGCTGAGGACGCAGACGCAAGGGGCGAGCTTCCGGGAGTTGTTGAGGAGGGTGCGGCGCGCGTGCCTGGGAGCGTTCGCGCATCAGGACCTTCCGTTCGAGCAGTTGGTGGACGCGCTCCAGCCGAGCCGGGACCTGAGTCGCTCGCCACTCTTCCAGGTCATGTTTGTCATGCCTGGGCCCACGGCTCCGCTGGCCCTGTCCGGCCTCGCCGTGGAGGAGCTGAGCTTCGAGCCGGGCATGGCGAAGTTCGACCTCACGCTCTTCGTGCGCGAGCTCCCTCAGTCGCTCGTGACGTACTGGGAATACAACACGGACCTCTTCGACGAGGAGACGGTGTCTCGGATGGCGGGCCACTACACGCGACTGCTCCAGGCCGCGCTCTCCCAGCCAGGACAGGACGTGGAGGCGCTGCCGTTGCTGGGGGAGGCCGAGCGACGCCGCTTGCTGGTCGATTGGAACGCCACCGAGGCGCCTCGGTCCTCGGCGTCCTGTGTGAATGCGCTCTTCGAGGCGCACGCCGCGCGCACGCCCGATGCGGTCGCTGTCCGCTTTGGCGAACACGCGCTCACCTATGGCGAGCTGAACCGGCAGGCGAACCGACTCGCGCGATTCCTCCGCCGGGGTGGTGTGGGCGCTGACGTTCCGGTGGCCCTGTGTGTCCGACGTTCGCTCGACCTGGCTGTGGGAGTGCTCGGAGTCCTCAAGGCGGGCGGCGCGTATGTCCCGCTGGACCCCTCCTATCCACGGGAGCGCCTGGAGTGGATGCTCCGCTCCTCGGGTGCCACATGGTTGCTCACGCAGTCCACGCTCTCCGACGTGTTGCCGGACGGCGTGGCGCGCAGGCTCGACCTCGACACGGAGGCGGCGCGTTTCGCGGAGGAGCGCTCGGCGGACCTGGAGCCGCTGGCGGGCCCGGAGTCGCTCGCCTACGTCATCTACACCTCGGGCTCCACCGGTACGCCCAAGGGGGTGGCCATGCCTCACGGGCCTCTGCTCAATCTCGTGCAGTGGCAGCTCGGCGCGTCCACGCTTCCCAGGGGGAGGACGCTCCAGTTCTCCCCGCTGAGCTTCGACGTGAGCTTCCAGGAGCTGTTCTCCACCTGGGCGGCGGGAGGGGAGCTGGTGCTCATCACCGAGGACCTGCGCCTGGATGCGCACGCCCTGCTGGAGCTGATGGACCGGTGTGAAGTCGAGCGCCTCTTCCTGCCCTTCGTCGCGCTCCAGAACCTGGCGGAGGTGGCGGACCGCGAAGACTTCGTGCCGCGACGGCTCCGCGAAATCGTGACGGCGGGAGAACAGCTTCGGGTGACGCCGGCCCTGCGTCGCTTCGCGCGGAGATTGCCCGGGTGTGTCCTGCACAATCACTACGGGCCCACGGAGTCGCACGTGGTGACGGCGCACACGCTGGCCGGCGACCCCGAGTCATGGCCCGACCTGCCCTCCATCGGACGCCCCATCGCGAACGCCCGGGTCCATCTGCTGGACGCGCGACAGGCACCTGTTCCCCTCGGTGTTCCCGGGGAGATGTACCTCGGAGGTGACGCGCTGGCGCGTGGCTATCTCCACCGGCCGGACCTGACGCTGGAGCGTTTCGTTCCGGACCCGCTCGACCTCTCTCCCGGTGCGCGGCTGTACCGCACGGGTGACTTCGCGCGGTATCGGCAGGACGGGACGCTCGAGTTCCTCGGTCGACGCGACGCGCAGGTGAAGGTGCGTGGCTATCGCATCGAGCTGGCCGAAATCGAAGCGGTGCTCGCGCGCCACCCGGCGCTGAAGGACTGCGTGGTGGAGGCGCGCGCGGATGGCTCGGGCCTCACGCGACTGGTGGCCTATGTCGTGGGCGCGGAGGGCGGTCCGCCAGCGGCCCCTGCGCTGCGGAGCTTCCTCAAGCAACGACTGCCCGAGTACATGGTGCCCGGCCACTTCGTGCCGTTGGATTCGCTGCCGCTCACGCCCAGCGGCAAGGTGAACCGCCGCGCGCTGCCTGCTCCGGAGGGAGAGGTGGCTGCCCGCTTGGTGGAGCGAGTCCCGCCGCGAACGTCGCTGGAGCTTCAGCTTGTCCGTGCATGGGAGGAAACGCTGGGCTTGCATCCCGTGGGCATCCGCGAGGACTTCTTCGAGCTGGGTGGGCACTCGTTGTTGGCCGTGCGGCTGCTCGGGCGGATTCGCGGGCTGACGGGGCGGTCGCTTCCGGTGGCGACCTTGTTCCAGGGCGCGACGGTGGAGCGTATCGCGGGCCTGTTGCACCAGGACCAGGGGCCGACGTCGTCGCTGGTGGAGCTGCGGAGCGGAAGGACGAAGCGGCCCTTCTTCTGCATCCACCCCGTGGGCGGAACGGTCCTCGCGTACGCGGAGCTCGCGCACCTGTTGGGGCCCGACCAGCCCTTCTACGGCTTGCAGGCACCGGGGCTTGACGGAGAGGCGCCGACCCTCGACAGCGTGGAGTCCCTGGCGGCCCACTACCTGCGCGCCGTTCGCACTGTCCAGCCTCGTGGGCCCTACCTGCTCGGTGGATGGTCCTTGGGCGGCACGCTCGCGTTCGAACTGGCGCAGCAACTTCAGGAGCAGGGCGAACAGGTGGACCTGCTGGTGCTCATCGACACCTATGCGCGAGCCCATCCCGGAGGTGCGGTGGACCGGGAGTGGCTGGAGCCCACGAGGTTGGGCGCGCTCTTCTTCAGGGACCTGCTGCGCGCGGCGGGCGCGGACCTTCCGTGCTCCGAGGCCGCGCTTTCACAGCTCGCTCCGGAGGAAGCACTGCATCTCCTGGAAGAGGCCGGTCGCAAGGCGGCGGCCCTGCCCGAGTCGGGCCTCAGCGCGCTGCGCGAGGTGTTCGAGTCGAATCTCCGGGCTGCCTGGCGGTATGTGCCCCGGCCGTACACCGGCACGTTGCTCTCCATCGAGTCGGGCGAGTCGCCCCGTGCTCACGAATGGGAGCTGCTGGCGAGGGGCGGCGTGGAGGTCCACACGCTGCCCGGAGACCACTACGCGCTGCTGCGGCTTCCGGGAGTGCAGCAACTCGCCACAATTCTGCGCGACGCGCTCGCGCGAGCCCAGGCGAAGACCCAGCCCCGGAGTGTGTCCGCATGAGCCGCGCTCAGGTCGAAGGACGTGGCGAGCGAGACCTCCCTCGAAGCGAGCCGACCCCGGAGTGTGTCCGCATGAGCCACGCTCAGTGCGAAGGACGTGGCGAGCGAAGCCTCCCTCAAAGCGCGCCGACCCTGGAGGGTGTCCGCTTGAGCCGCGCTCAGCGCGAAGGACTTGGCAATCGAGACCTCCATCGAAGCGAGCGGACCTCGGAGCATGGCCGCATGCCCCGCACTCAGGTCGAAGGAGGAGGCAATCGCGCCTCCAGTGACGCGAGTCTCCCGGGCAGCAGGACGCGAACGCCCAGGGCCAGCGCGAAGAAGAGCAGTGCCGCGCATGCGGTGACGGCGCGCAGTCCCAGTCGGTCTCCCAGCGCTCCCTGCAACCACACCCCGCCCGAGTACCCGAGGTTCAGGACCAGATTGAACAGGCCGCTCACGCGCACCTGGAGCTCCGCGCTGGCGCGACCCTGGCACAGCGTCCTCAATCCCCCCACGGCAAGCAGATACAACGCGCCGAGGATGAAGAGCGAGACACCCGCGAAGGCCACGGTCGGCGACAGCCAGTACGTGGCGGCCACGGGCCCCAGCAGGAGCAGCGTCCTTTCCAGCAGAGGACCGCGTCCCCAACGCTCGGCCAGTGTCCCCGCCAGTACGGCGGCGGTGACCGCTCCCACGCCCTGCACGGTCGTGAGCAGCGACGCCGTGGCCGCGTCTCCATGGAGCACCCGCAGCGCGAGCACCGGCACCAGCGCGATGAAGGGAGAGATGAGCGCGGCCACCCCCAGCGTGCCACCCAGCGCCGCGGCGATGCCCACGTCCTCACGCGCCGCGAGCAGCCCGCGCTTCACGCCACTCCACAGGCCCTCACCGGGCCTCGTGCTCCCTCGACTCACCGGCCCCATCCACGCCAGCGCCACCAGCACGGCCACGAAGGAAATCGTGTTGATGAGAAATGCCCACGCCACGCCGCCTCGCGTGAGGACGATGGCCGCGAGCGCCGGGCCGAAGATGCGCCCCAGGTTGGCCTGCGCCAGGTCCAGACTGAGGCCGCTGTGAAGCTGCTCGGGCGGGAGAATCACGGCCGTCATCGCCGAGAAGACCGGCAGGGTCAGCGCGCTCATGCAGCCGTGCAGGACGCAGAGGATGGCCAGGGGCGTGAGCGTGAGCTGCCCCATGGCGGCCAGCGCCGCGAGCGCCCCGGCTATCAGCGCCTGACCCAGCGTGCACACCGCCAGATACGCGCGCCGGTCAAACCGGTCCGCCAGTGTTCCCGCGAGCGGGACGAGGACGATGGACGGCAGGAACGCCAGCGCGGTGATGCGGCCCATCCACTCCGCGCGCCCCGTCGTCTCCGTCACGTAGATGCCCAGCGCGACCAGCTCCATCCACGTCCCCAACGTGGAGATGAGCCCACCCCACCAGACCTTCACGTAGGCTGGGTGGCTGAAGGCTCGAAACGACGGATGACTCGAAAGTCGCCGAATGGACATGGGACGTGGCGACAGTGGAGCACAGAAATCCTTCGTGCCGAGACAGCTGAGAAATGCCACCTTGCTGCACTCGCGCGCCTTTCGTGGCTTGTCTTGACGAGGGCGGAGAAGGCTCCCAGACTGCACGCGCCTGGGACTCAGGGAGGGTGTGAAACATCGCGCCCCATGAACCCGTTGCCGTCAGCGACAGCGACGGCGGTTGAAGAAGGAGCAAGGGCATGCATGCACTGACGAAGCAGTCGGAAGCGACCGGGCAGGCTCTGTGTCCCACGTGTTCTCAGCCCATCGATGGTGAGGGCCGTGTGCAGGGCGAAGTCCTCACGTGCTCGGGGTGTGACGGCGAGCTGGAGGTGGTGGGCCTCAACCCACTGCGGCTCGAAGAGGCACCCGAGGTAGAGGAGGACTGGGGCGAGTAGGCCCGAGGTCGACATGAGCGCGAACGAGACAGTGGAGCAGCCCGTTCTCTCCCCCGGAAAGCTCTTCGCCCAGGCGGTCGCCACGCAGGGTGCGAAGGCCTCGGTGGATTTCTCTCACACCATCACCGAGGCCTTCCCGGGCTTCAAGCGACGGCCGCGCATCGCGGTGCGTGCCCTGTTCAAGGTCGCGAAGGCGGACGGCGCCAAGGTGAAGTACTGGCACGAGACGCCTCCCCAGACGGCGCCGACGGTGGCGGTGGAGGACGTGGGCCTGCGCCCCGAGGCCGCCTTCGAGTTCCACACGGACCTGGCGACGCTCAAGCCGACGACGGCCTGGATTCAAGTGCCCCCGGCGCTGCTCGACGACCCGGAGACGCTGGCGACCTTCATCGACTTCCGGCTGCTGGTGCGGCTGTGCACGGCGGAGAACCAGGCCCTCGCTCGCGGACGCGGAGGAGACCGCGTGCGCGGGCTCCTGGAGACGCCGGGGATTGCCCGCCTCCCCGCACGCTCGGACCCTGTCTCCTCGCTGCTGGCCGCGTGTGACAGGGTCGAGCAGATGGGCGGCAGCGCCGACGGAATCCTCGTCAACCCCGCGGACTACTACCGGTACTTCGTGGGACGCGGCGGACTGCTGGCGGACCTGACGAGCATGGGCGTGCGCATCGCTCGGGCGCGCATGGTGGACCCCGGGCAGGTCATCGTCGGGGACTTCACCGCGGCGGCCACCATCTTCGACAGCGGTCGCTCCTCCATCCGCTTCGCGGAGGCGCCCCCGGGAATCTTCCCGCGAGAGGGCCTGGCGGTTTGCGGCGAGATTCACACCGCGCTCGTCGTCCACCTGCCGACGCACTTCTACGTCGCCTCGTTCGTCTGACGGACGTCGGGCCGGAGCGCGGCCACACCGTCCGGAGTCACTCGATTCCGGACGGCGGCGGCCGACATGCTCGGCTCAGGGCTTCTCCGCGTAGACCACCGCGTACTCGTCGCAGTTGAACAGCGTGAGCCATTGGAGTTGCTCGAACTCCATCTGCCGCGCGCGTCGCACGTCCTCGCGGACCTTGGCGACGGTGACACTGCCGGGCTGTCGCTCGGCGGCCGTCATCCCTCGCAGCGCGGCCAGCGCGGTGTTGACCGCCGGGTAGACATCCGACGCGATGGAGTCCAACCGGGCCAGCTGGAAGCCCGCGTGTCGCAGCTCGGAGACATAGCGCTGCGTCGTCCAGACGTTGGCCTCGGGAAAGGCAATCCGGCCTCGCCAGTAGCGGTGACGCAGGCGGCGACGCAGCCCCGCGCCCGACTCGCGGTCCGTCTTCTGACACATGTCCGCCATGACCAACCGGCCTCCCGGGCGCAGCACCCGGAATGCCTCGCGCAGGAAGTCGCCGCGCGTCCGGAAGTGCATCGCGGACTCCAGGGCGAAGACGACGTCGAACTCGCCCGCGCCGAAGGGCAGCTGCGTCGCCGAGCCCAATTCCAGCTTCACGACGCCGTCCAGCCCGGTGAGCCTGAGGCGCTCTCGTCCGATGTCGACCTGCTTGGGCGTGACGTTGACGCCGACGATGCGCGCGGGGCGATACGTCTCCGCCCAGAGGATGTCCTGGTCCGCATAGCCGAAGCCGCAGTCCAGCACCGAGTCGCGCTCGCCCAGCCGCGCCGTGCGGGCGAGCAGGTGCGCCATCTGCGCCTGGGCCGCCATGAACAGCTCTCCCACGCGCTCGCAGTTCGTCTCGTCCACCCGCTCCACGTCACGCCAGTAGCCCAGGTTGATCCAGAACGGCTCCCGTCCGGTGCTGACGCGAATCTCTTGTGGCGTTGGAAGCCCCGTCACCCAGGCGCCCGTCTCGTTCGTATAGAAGCGCTCAGGGTCCGCCAGCACCGCGCTCTTGAGTTGCCTTGCGACCTGCATGACGTTGAACATCGCGAGCCTCCCCGACAGCGATGTTGGCATCATGGCGCGGAATGCAGGGATTGAGGAGCTGTCAGGACACATAAATGCCAAAGGCAAGCGTGGGGATAGGTCTGGCAAGGTGGGAGGAATTGACGCCCCGCGTGCTCATGTCGGACCCAGCGGGTCTCCGGACGGGCCGCTCCTGGCGCGCAGGCCAGGGCCCAGTTCGAAGATGAGGCCGAACTGGACCAGGCTCACCGGCTCCAGGAAGAGGATGTTGAGGTAGTCCTGTCCGTGCACGTACCGGACGAACGCGCCGAAGCCCGCGCCCCAGCGGGGGAGGGCGGCGGCTTCCACGTTGAAGGTCCACCGCTGGCCAGGTGTCTCTCCAAAGGGGCCGTTGACGTTGCCCTCCACGCGGAAGCGGTGCTCGAACCACAGCCGCTCCACCAGGAGGCCAAAGCCGACATGGCCATCGCCATACACTTCGCGCATCTCCGGGGTGATGCCGCCGAAGGCGAGTGAGGAATTGCGTTCGATGAAGGCCCCCACGCCGAAGCTCCAGGCGGAGCGACGGGCCAGGTCGATGTTCTCGATGAGCCGGAACTGGGCTTCCAGCCGGATGAAGTTGGTGGAGAAGTCGCCGCTGGTCTCATTGAGTGGCAGCTCGCCCTCGACGGACGCGCAGCCTCCCTCGGCCTCGCTCTGGTTGGCGTAGAAGCACCCCGCCTGGCCATTGGAGTAATGCCCCACCGAGACGTTGATGAACGACAAGGCCATTCGCCTGGGTTTGCCCTGGTCATCCAGCCAGGGCTTCCACAAGTGCGCCGCCTGGAGCGTCAGCTTGGGCATGAAGGACGGCGGAATGACGGGGCTGGACTCCTGCGCCAGCATGCGCAGCCGGATGTTCGGCGTCACCACCGCGCTCAGGATGTACTCACCCAGCGTGGGGGTGGCGTGGCCGATGTGGAGCTGGGGCAGGAAGAGATTGGGTGCGACCTGGGCCTCGAACACCAGGTGCGAGGGCTCCGGGTCTCCCACCCGGCGGATCCGATTGGGCGAGAAGAAGACGTAGGAGCGGTCCAGCCCGACGTTGAACGGCGCGTCCAGTTCGAAGCGTGAGCTCGCCTCCGCTCCCGGCGTCAGGCCCAGCAGGATGAGCAGCCAGACCCAGCGCCGCCACGACGGGATGCTCCCGGTGGAAGGAGGCCTCGCGGCGTCGGCGCTCCGGGAGGACCCGGTTTCCAGCGAGGGGAGGACAGGGGGCGAGGAGCGAGCGTCGAGGTGCACGGAGGTCTTCCCCGGTGAGGGGGCGGTGTGACCTCATTGATACGACGGACTTCAGATATTCCGCAACACGGAATATCTCGCTGGCGGATGATGAGTTTGTGATTGAGGCTGAAGTGGGGCGGCCCTGCCTTGAGGCGACAGGTCGTCAAAAACCCCCCAATCCCGGATTCGCTGACGCGCTGCGTATTGTGCGCCTTCACTCCGGGGCCTAAGTATCGCGCTGTTGTCAGAGTGCCAATAAGTAGTGGAGGGCTGCGCGCATGCGACTGCACCGAAGTCGTCAGTGGGCTTTTTCGAGTTCCTTGCTCCTGGCCCTGGTCGTCACCCGGGCGGAGGCCGCGGACCCGCCGTTGTTGGATGTGACGGCCAACCGCTCTCCGTTCGGGGCGGCGTGCCAGGGTCAGCCGGATTCCACGCCGTTGCCGGTGGACCCCCGAACCCTCGTTGTCCCGGGCATCAACAAGCCGGGGGCCGCGGTGCAGTTCAACGCGTACTGGGTGGACCTGCACAACCCGCCGCCGCCGTTCGTGACGACGCTGGCGCCAAACCCGACGAACTGTGGAGAGTTCCGCGCGAGCGTCGCCCGCGGAAAGAAGAACATCGAGACGCGGGCGTACTTCCAGCCCTTCTCGACGGCGACCGCGTACTACGGCATGTACACGCTGTGGGGATATCTGTTCCGCCCCTCGGACTTCGACGAGCAGGTCATCAAGCGCTACGGGATGTCGAAGGCCCCGTTCCGCAATCCCTATCCGATGCCCTGGGAGAACCCCAACCTCACCAACGGCGGCAGCGGTCAGCTCCCGCTCGGCCTGGTGCAGGAGCGCGACTCCAACGGCCGCTGGACGGGCGCCATCGCCTCCACCTGCTCGGGCTGCCATGACTCGCGGCTGGGCACCGAGTCGGAAGCCGGCTTCGTGTGGGGCCGCTCCAACGACGCCCTGGACGCGGGCCTCATCCAGTCCGACATGTTCCGCTCCACCGTGGTGGGCAACATCTTCCAGATTGCCCCCGTGCCCTGGAGCGTGGGCCGAGGCATGAGCGACGCCATTGGCATCGTCGACCTGCTGCCCGCGCTCTTCGACATGGACTCGCTGGCGATGGTGCCCAGCCTGCTCGAGTACTTCCCCACCCATGCCGGTGGCATGTCCCGCGCTCCCAACTGGTGGTACCGCGCGTTCAAGACGCGCCAGTTCTGGGATGGCGCGCTGACGTCGGACAACGTCCGCTCGGAGATGGCGTTCGCCGTCGCCAACCTGGGGCGCAACGCGGCCGAGCGCCGCGCGCTGACCGCCGAGTTCGAGGACAACGACAACTTCTTCGTCTCGATGTCGCCCCCCGCCTACCCGAAGGCCATCAACACCGCGCTGGCCGAGCAGGGCGCGGTCCTCTTCCACGAGCGTGACTTGTGGGCCAATGGCGCCAACGCCACCATTCCGAAGACTCCGGGCAACGGCTCCTGTGCGAGCTGCCACGGCGTCTACTCGCCGCGCTACGCGGTCAACCCCGCGTACCTGCCCGACCCGCGCCTCAAGGGCATCTCCGGCGTCATCACCCCCATTGAAACCATCCGCACGGACCCGGCCCGCAAGGATTTGATGGCGGACGAGCGCAAGCGCAGGGCGTGGAACACGTCCTTCCTCGCCTACAACGACGAGCACCCCAACCACGGCCCGTTCTACGACGACCCCATCAGCAGCGCCCTGCGCCGGGTGCCGCGCGCCGCGTATGACAACGGCATGGGGCCCGTGTACTCGCCCGAGGGGCCCAACGCGTGGATCAAGCCGTTCGGCTACGTGGCCACGCCGCTCTACGGTGCGTGGGCCTCCGCCCCGTACTTCCACAACTCCAGCGTGCCCACGCTCTGGGACGTGCTGAAGCCGTCGGACCGTCCCAAGGTGTGGAAGCGCCAGCAGACCTCCACCAACAACCTGGGCACCAACGCGGGCTTCGACCCGAGCCACGCCTCATACGACTTCAACAAGCTCGGCTGGAAGGTGACGGCGCTGGCCTGTGGAGATCGCCCGGCCAATGACCCCTTCATCCCGTGCAGCCATGAGATGGCCACGCTGGACGTGCTGTTCGCCAACATCGCGAACGTCGTCGCCAACTACAACTCGCTGGCATACCAGTCGCCGCCGCCCATCACCCAGAAGCAGATTCGCTCCCGCATGATCTTCAACTCGCACCTGTACGGGCTCGGCAACCAGGGCCACGACTTCACCCAGTCGCTCACCGACAGCGAGCGCTGGGCCCTCATCGAGTACATGAAGACGCTCTGAAAACGACTCACCCGTGACGGGCCTTTCAGCCTGTCACGGGTGGGCGGTGAAGCACGGCGGCCCTCCGGGAGGACACCCCCGGGGGCCGTGGCTACATCAGGCGCTTGAAGAGGCCGAGCTTGCCCACGTACGGCGGGTAGCGCATGGCCAGGTCCAGCAGGAAGGGCCGCTTCACGACGCTCTTCTTGTGGCTGAAGGCATCGAAGCTCGCCTGGCCGTGGTAGCCGCCCACGCCGGACTCTCCCACGCCGCCGAAGGGCAGGCCCTCCGCCGCGAAGTGGACGCAGACGTCGTTGACCACGGCGCCGCCGCTCGACGTCTCCGTGAGGACCCGCTCGTTGACGGCCGAGTCCTTGGCGAAGCTGTAGAGGGCGAGCGGCTTGGGCCGCGAGCGCACGAAGCGGATGGCCTCGTCGATGCTCGGGCAGTCCACCAGCGGGAGGAGGGGACCAAAAATCTCGTCCTGCATCAGCGGACTGGACAGGGGGACGTCGGTGATGACGGTGGGCGCGAAGAAGCGTGAGGACGCCTCGCGCTCGCCGCCGAAGACCACCTTCCCGTGCCCCGCGAGCGCGGAGACCCGCTCGAAGTGCCGGGGGTTGATGATGCGGCCGTAGTCATTGCTGGTGCGCGCGTCGGCGCCGTAGAAGCCGGTGACGGCCTTCTGGACCAGCGCGGTGAAGCGCTCCTTGAGCTCGGGCGGGATGAGCACGTAGTCCGGAGCGATGCACGTCTGGCCCGCGTTGAGGTACTTGCCCCAGGCGATGCGGCGCGCGGTGACCTCCAGGTCCGCGCTCCGGTCCACGATGCAGGGGCTCTTGCCGCCCAGCTCCAGGACGGTGGGCGTCAGGTGTTTGGCCGCGGCTTCGGCCACCACCCGGCCCACCTGGGTGCCGCCGGTGAAGAAGATGAGGTCCCACCGCTCCGCGAGCAGGGCGCGGCTGGTCTCCGCGTCCCCCTCCACGACGGCGACGACTTCTTCCGGAAACGCCTCCGACAGCAGCCGGGAGAGCACGCTCGACGTGGCAGGGGCCAGCTCGCTGGGCTTGAGCACGGCGGTGCAGCCCGCGGCGAGCGCCCCGATGAGCGGCGCTATCGACAGCTGATAGGGGTAGTTCCAGGGCGCGATGACCAGCGTCACGCCGAGCGGGTCCGAGTACTGATAGGCCCGCGCCGGCTGGATGACGATGGGTGCCGAGCCCCTGCGGGGCTTCATCCACGACTTCACGTGCTTGAGCGCGCTCTTGATCTCCCCGTAGATGCTGCCGACCTCGGTGAGATACGCCTCCTCCGCGCTCTTGTTCAGGTCCGACTTGAGGGCGGAGAGAATCTCCGCCTCGTACTTGCGCACCGTCTGGCCCAGGGTCTCCAACTGCGCCCGCCGCCACGCGAGCGGGAGCGTGACGCGGGATTCAAAGTAGGCACGCTGCTTTTCGACGAGCGCCTTCGCATCGAACGAAGACGGGACAGCGGCGAGGCGGGTGGAACCCTGGGCCATGGGACTTCTCCTTGCGTGAGATTCGCGCGGCTACTTCAGGAACTCGCCCCGCTCGGCCTTTTCGACGAGCGACGCGGGCGGCAGGAAGTGCTTCCCGTAGCGCTGCGCGAGCTCGCGAGCGCGGGTGACGAAGCCACGCGGACCCGTGCCAGCGGGGCCCTCGTAGCCGTTGATGAACTGGGCCACGCCGCCCGTCCAGGCCGGGAAGCCGATGCCCAGGATGGAGCCGATGTTGGCGTCCGCCGCCGAGCGCAGCACGCCTTCATCGAAGCAGCGCACCGTGTCGATGGCCTCCGCGAACAGCATGCGCTCCTTCATGTCCTCGAAGGGGATGGTGTGGCCCGGCTTGGTGTAGTGCTGGGCGAGCCCCGGCCACAGGTTCGCGCGCTTGCCGTCCACGTAGTCGTAGAAGCCCGACCCGGTGGAGCGGCCCTTGCGCCCGTGCTTGTCGATGAGCGCGTCCACCACGGCGTAGCTGCCGTGCTCCACCCACGTCTGGCCCGCGGCCTCCGCGGCCGCCTTCGTCTCCAGGCGAATCTTGCGCGGCAGGGTCAGCGTGAGCTCGTCCATCAGCGCCAGGGGCGCCGCGGGGTAGCCCGCCTGCAGGCCCGCCTGTTCAATCGACGCCGGGGAGATGCCCTCGCCCACCATGGCGATGGCCTCGTTGAGGAACGTGCCGATGACGCGGCTGGTGAAGAAGCCCCGGCTGTCGTTGACGACGATGGGCGTCTTGCCAATCTGCACCGCGATGTCGATGGCCTTCGCCAGCGTCGCGTCGCTCGTCTTCTTGCCGGCGATGAGCTCCAGCAGCGGCATCTTGTCCACGGGGGAGAAGAAGTGCATGCCCACGAAGTCCTCCGTGCGCTTCACGCCCTCCGCCAGCAGGGTGATGGGGAGCGTGGACGTGTTGGACGCCAGCACCGCGTCGGGGGCCACGACGTCCTGCACCTCCTGGAAGACCTTGTGCTTGAGCTCCACGCCCTCGAACACGGCCTCGATGACCAGGTCGCAGCCCTTGAGCGCGGCGGGGTCCGCCGTCGGGGTGATTCGCGCCAGGAGCGCGTCGCCCTTCTCCTTGGTGGACTTGCCCTTCTGGACGGCCTTCTCCACGAGCTTCACGGAGTACTGCTTGCCCTTCTCCGCGGACTCCTGGCTCACGTCCTTGAGCACCACGTCGATGCCCGCCTTGGCGCAGACGTAGGCGATGCCCGCGCCCATCATCCCGGCGCCGAGGATGCCGACCTTCTTTGCCGTGTGCTGCGGGTAGCCCTTGGGCCGGCCGCCACCGGAGTTGATGTGCTGCATGTCGAAGAAGAACGCCTGAATCATGTTCTTCGCGACCTGGCCGGTGGCCAGCTCGGTGAAGTAGCGCGACTCGATGGTGAACGCGGTGTCGATGTCCACCTGCGTGCCTTCCACGGCCACCGCCATGATGGCGCGCGGCGCGGGCATGTTCGCGCCCTTGATCTGCTTGCGCAGGTTGGCGGGGAAGGCGGGCAGGTTCGCCGCGAGGCCGGGGTTGGACGGCGTGCCGCCCGGAATCTTGTAGCCCTTCGCGTCCCACGGCTGCTGCGCCGTCGGGTTTGCCTTGATCCACGCCTTGGCCGCGGGCAGCAGCGCCTCCACGGAGTCCACCACCTCGTGCACCAGGCCCACCTCCTTGGCCTCCTGCGGGCGGTAGCGCTGGCCCTGGAGCAGCACCTTCATCAGCGCGTCCACGATGCCCAGCATGCGCACCGTGCGCACCACGCCGCCGCCACCGGGCAACAGGCCCAGCGTGACTTCCGGCAGGCCCACCTGCGCGCCCTTCACGTCCGCGACGATGCGGCGGTGACAGGCCAGGGCAATCTCCAGCCCTCCGCCCAGCGCCGCGCCGTTGATGGCGGCGACCACGGGCTTGCCCAGGGTCTCCAGCGTGCGCAGGTGCGCCTTGATTTCCTGGCCGAACTCGAACGCCTGCTTCGCGTCCTCCTTGCGGATGCGCTGCAGGTCGTTCAGGTCGCCGCCGGCGAAGAAGGTCTTCTTGGCGGAGGTGAGGATGACGCCGGTGATGTCGGCCTTCTCCTTGGCCAGCCGGTCCACCGTCGCGCGCATGGACTTCATGTACGCGGCGTTCATGGTGTTGGCGGACTGGTTGGGGTCATCCAGCGTCAAGATGACGATGCCGTCGGCATCCTTGTCCCAGCGGATGGTGTTCTGCTCGCTCATGGGGTTCGCTCGAATCTTGTCGAAAGGTGAGTCAAAGGGGGTTCAGACGCGCTCGATGAGGGTGGCCACGCCCATGCCACCGCCGACGCACAGGGTGATGACGGCGCGGCGCGCCTTGCGGCGCTCCAGCTCGTCCACCATGGTGCCGAGGATCATCGCGCCCGTGGCGCCCAGCGGGTGGCCCATGGCGATGGAGCCACCGTTGACGTTGAGCTTGTCGCTCGGGATGCCCAAATCCTTCTGGTACTTGAGCACCACGGAGGCGAAGGCCTCGTTGAGCTCGAACAGGTCGATGTCCTTCACGGACAGGCCCGCCAGGTCGAGCAGCTTGCGCGTGGCCGGCAGGGGGCCGGTGAGCATGATGGTCGGGTCCGCGCCGGACGTCGCCACGGAGGCGATGCGCGCGCGCGGCGTCAGGCCCAGCTCCTTGCCCACCTTCTCCGAGCCGATGAGCACCAGGGCCGCGCCGTCCACGATGCCGGAGGAGTTGCCCGGGGTGTGCACGTGCTCGATGCGCTCCACCTCGTGGTACTTCTGCAGCGCCACCGCGTCGAAGCCGCCCATCTCACCGATGCCGACGAAGGACGCGTTGAGCTGGCCGAGCGAGGCCACCGTGGACTCCGGCCGCATGTGCTCGTCGCGGTCCAGGATGGTGAGGCCGTTCTGGTCCGTGACGGGGATGACGGAGTTCTTGAAGTAGCCGCCGGCCCAGGCCTTGGCGGCGCGCTCCTGCGACTGCGCGGCGTAGCGGTCCACGTCCTCGCGGGTGAAGCCTTCAATCGTCGCGATGAGGTCCGCGGAGATGCCCTGCGGCACGAAGTACGTGTCGTAGTTGGTGGCCGGGTCCATGGCCCAGGCGCCGCCGTCGGAGCCCATGGGCACGCGCGACATGCTCTCCACGCCGCCCGCGATGACCAGCTGCTCCCAGCCCGAGCGCACCTGCTGCGCGGCCATGTTCACCGCCGTCAGGCCGGAGGCACAGAAGCGGTTGAGCTGCACGCCGCCCACCGTCTCCGGCAGCCCCGCCGCGAGCACCAGCGTGCGGGCGATGTCCGCGCCCTGGTCTCCCACGGGCGAGACGATGCCGAGCACCACGTCGTCGATGCGCTTGGGGTCCAGGTTCGGGTGGCGCTTCTTGAGCGCGTCCACCAGCCCGACGAGCAGCGACAGCGGCTTGGTGCCGTGCAGCGCGCCTTTCTTGCCCTTGCCGCGAGGAGTACGGACCGCGTCGAAGATGAATGCTTCCTGGCTCACCGGGAGCCTCCTTGGGATTTGGTGTGGGAGTGGGCTACAGCGAACGGGCGACGAGCTCTTTCATGACCTCGTTGGCGCCGGCGAAGATGCGCATGACGCGAGTATCCGCGAACAGGTGGGCGATGGGGTATTCCTTCATGTACCCATACCCTCCGAAAAGCTGAAGGCAACGGTCCGCGACGATACACGCCTGGTCCGTGAGCCAGTACTTGGCCATGGCCGCGGACGCCACGTCCAGTTCGCCCGCCAGGTGCCGCTCGATGCACTCGTCGAGGAACGCCCGGCCAACCCTCCGCAACGTCGCGCATTCCGCCAGTTCGAAGCGCGTGTTCTGCAGAGCGAAAAGCGGCTTACCGAACACCTGGCGCTGCTTGGTGTACTCGACGGTGAGGTCCACGGCCCGGTCGATGCTCGCCTGCGCGAGGATGGCGGTGCTCAGCCGCTCCTGGGGAAGCTGAGACATGAGCTGCGCGAAGCCCTTGCCCTCCTCGTCTCCGAGCAGGTTGACGGCGGGTACGCGCAGGTCGTCGAAGAACAGCTCCGTGGTGTCCTGGCCATGGCCGCCGAGCTTCTCGAGGATGCGGCCCCGCCCGAAGCCGGGCGTGGTGTCGGAGACCTCGGCGCACACCAGGGAGATGCCCGCATGGCCCTTCACGTCGCTGGTGCGCACCGCGATGATGAGGAAGTCACACACGCGGCCGTTGGAGATGAACGTCTTGGAGCCGCTCACCCGGTAGAAGTCTCCCTCACGCACGGCGCGGGTGGAGATGGCCTGCAGGTCGGAACCGGCGCCGGGCTCCGTCATCGCGATGGCGCCCACCCACTCGCCGCTGGCGAGCCTGGGCAGCCACTTCTGTTTCTGGGCTTCGGACGCGTACGCGAGCACGTAGTGCGCGACGATGGAGCAGTGCACGGCGAAGCCCATGGTCGGGTCTCCGGCGCGCACCTGCTCCTCGGTGAGCACCGCCTCGTGGGCGAACGTGCCACCGCCGCCGCCGTACGCCTCGGGGATGGACATGCACAAAAGGCCCAGCTCGCCCGCCCGGCGGTAGAGCGCCTTGTCCGGGTGGCCCTGGGCCACGTGCTTGGGGACGTTGGGGAGGACTTCCTTGGTGAAATAGGTGGCCGCCAGGCCACGCACCTGCTCGAGCTCGTCAGAGCTCCATCGAGGACGTGCCGTCATTGTCTGTCTCGCTCCGTCGTGAGTCGCTCTTACAGTCCGAACGTCTTGCCGATGATGTCGCGCTGGATTTCGCTGGTGCCGCCGAAGACGGTGGAGATGACCGTGGCGCGCAGGTGCGACTCCATGTCGTACTCGGTCGCGTAGCCGTAGCCGCCCATCATCTGAACACCCTCGAGCGCCACGCGCTTGGCGGTCTCCGTCGTCTTCAGCTTGGCCATGGACGCCTCGCGGGGAAGCATCCGGTCGGGCGCTTCGTCCGCCATCTGCGCCACGCGGTAGATGAGCAGCTCGCAGCACTCCAGCTCCGTGGCCAGGTCGGCGATGCGGTGCTTGAGCGCTTGAAAAGAGCCGATGGGCTTGCCGAACTGCTTGCGCTCCTTGACGTACGTGACGGCGTCGTCGAACGCGCGCCGGCCCCGGCCCAGCATGGACGCGGCGAGCAGGAGCCGCTCGCTGTTGAGGCCCGACATGAGCTGGGGCCAGGCCTGGTCCAGCCTGCCCACGACGGAGTCCTCCGGCAGGAAGCAGTCGGTGAAGAAGACGTCGTTGACCTCCTTGCCGTTGAGCGTGGGGATGCCGCGAATCTCCACGCCCGGCGTGCCCGTGGGGACGCAGAACATGGTGAGCCCCTCGTGCCGCGAGCCCGAGGACTGCGTGCGCGCGACGAGCAGCAGGTGGTCGGCGAAGTGCGCGTTGGAGCACCACGTCTTCTGCCCGTTGATGAGGAAGCCTCCGCTCGTGCGCGTCGCGCGGCAGGTGATGGCGGCGGCGTCCGAGCCCGCGTCGGGCTCGGAGATGGAGATGGCCTCCACGCGGCCCCGGGTGATGCCGGTGAGCACCTTCTCCTTCTGCGCGTCGCTGCCGAACTTCGCGTAGGGGCTCGCGGCGACGGCCGTGGTGATGTAGCCGCCGACGGGGGCGAGTCCGTACGAGGTGCGCTCGGCGAACAGGCACATCTCGGCCATGCCGCCGTCGGAGCCGCCGTACTTCGGGGAGATGCCCACGCCGAGCCAGCCCAGTTCGGCCATCTCGGCATACAGCCGCGGATTGTGGGCCTCGACGCCGTGCTGGGTCAGCGCGTCGCGCTGCGCGCGGGTGCCCGTCTTGGCGCGACAAAACGCGTCGATGGAAGCAGCGAAGGACGCTTGCTCCGGAGTTCTCGCATGCATGGGGACTCGTGAGGGAGGCGGCGGGTGGTGTGTCAGGCGTTCTCGTAGAACGTGGCGATGCGCTCCGCGTACTGCTTGAGAATCACGCGGCGCTTGAGCTTCAGCGTCGGTGTGAGTTCGCCCGTCGCGGGACCCCAGGCCTCCGTGACGACCTCGAAGCGCTTGACCTGTTCGGCGCGGGAGAGCCGGCCATTGATGGAGGCCACGAGCGCTTCCAGTTCGGAGCGGACCGCCGGCTCGCGGGTGAGCTCCAGGAGCGACTGGGGCGGCAGGCCCCGCGCCTTGGCCCACGTGGGCGCGACGTCCGCGTCCAGGCAGATGAGCGCCGTCACAAACGGCCAGCCGTCGCCAATGGCGATGGCCTGACCGACGAGCGGGTGGGCGCGCAGCATTCCCTCGATGCGGGACGGGGCGATGTTCTTCCCGCTCGAGGTGATGATGAGCTCCTTCTTGCGGTCGGTGATGGTGAGGTAGCCCTCGTCATCGACGGTGCCGATGTCGCCCGTGGCGAGCCAGCCGTCCGAGTCCGCCGGGCTCTCAATCCGCCCGTCCGCGCTCAGGTATCCCAGGAACAGCACGGGCCCTCGCACGAAGATTTCCCCGTCCGCCGCCAGCCGGACTTGAAGCCCGGGGATGGGGCGGCCCACCGCGCCCACGCGGAACTCCGAGGGCGTGTTGATGGTGGCGCAGCCCGTCGTCTCGCTCATGCCCCAGACCTCCAGCACCTTGATGCCGAAGCCGCCCAGGTACTCGAGCACCTCCACGGGGATGGGCGCCGAGCCGCTGCTCGCCCACGTCAGCGCGTCCAGGCCCAGCGTCGCGCGCAGGGGCTTGAGGACCTTCTCTTCCATCAGGGCGACCTTCTGCGCCAGCTCCGGCGGCACGCTCTTTCCGGAGCCCTCCAGCCGGAAGGCCTCCAGCGCCGTCGCGTGCGCGGCGAGGATGGCGTCGCGTCGGGGCGCCTCCAGCGTGGACAGCTTCGCCTTGAGGCCGCCGGCGAGCTTCTCCCAGACGCGTGGCACGCCGAAGAACGCGGGGGGCCGCACCTTGGCCATCAGCGGCACCACGCCCGCGGGGTCCGCGCAGATGTGTACGTGCATCGCCTTGTAGAGCAGGCGGTACAGGCCCAGCTCGCGCTCGGCGATGTGCGCCAGCGGCAGGTAGGCGATGGACGGCACCTGCATCGGCGTGGGCACCACGACGTCCACGGCGACGGCTTCATAGAAGGCGTTGCGGTGGCTGAGCACCACGCCCTTGGGGTCTCCGGTGGTGCCGGAGGTGTACATCATCGCGATGGGGTCCTCGGGGCGGATGCTCTGCCAGCTCTCCTCGAAGACCCTGGGGTCCTCCTGATGCAGCCGTCCTCCGTCGGCCTCCAACTGCGCGAAGGAGACGTAGCGGGCGTCGCCCGCGGGCACCGCCGCCGCGTCGATGACGATGACGCGCTTGAGCGCGAAGAGCGACTTGAGGATGGGCCGCCAGCGGGCGACCTCCTCCGCGCCCTCCAGCACCACGACGGTGGCCGCGCTGTGTTGGGCGACGTAGCCTACCTGCTCGCTGCTCAGCGTCTGGTACGCGGTACAGGGGATGGCGCCCAGGTGGACGGCGGCATAGTCGATGAGCCAGTGCTCGGGCCGGCTCGACATCATGATCATCATCCGCTCGCCGCGCTGGAGGCCGAGCGCGCCCAGCCCGCGAGACAGCGCGGCGGTGCGCGCACGCAACTGGACCCACGTGTGCGTGGAGTCACCGGCGCTGAGGGCGGGGGCGTCCGCGAACTCCTCCGCGTTGCGCTTGAGCAACAGCGGCAGGGTGAGCTTGTTCGCCAGGGATTGGCACTGCGCCTCCAGGTCTGCGAGCGACGTACCCATGGGCACCTCCAGCACTGCGATGGCCAACGACTCTCAGCGGACTTCCACTTCAAGGGTCGACGTACAGGTCCAACATCACGTCGGGGCCGCCGCCGTAGCGGCTGAAGTCGGTGATGCCTTCGGCGCGCAGGACGTCCTCATCGATGAACGTGTGCCCGGTGCAGTCACGGGGCCGGCGCTGGAGGATGGCCACGGCCGCGTCCGCCATGATTTCCGGCGCGCGGGCCCGCTGCATGGACGAGTCGCCCCCGAGCAGGTTCTTCACGGCGGCGGTGGCGATGAGCGTCCGGGGCCAGAGCGCGTTGGCGGCGATGCCGGCCTCGGCGAACTCCGCCGCCCACCCGAGCGTGAGCAGCGTCATGCCGTACTTGGCCATGGTGTACGCCGGGTGCTTGCCCAGCCAGTGCGGCGCCAGGTTGACGGGGGGCGACAGCGAGAGGATGTGCGGGTGAGGGGAGCGGTGCAGGTGCGGCAGCGCGGTGCGCGTCAGGAGGAACGTGCCCCGGACCTGAATCTGTTGCATCAGGTCGAAGCGCTTGAGCGGCAGTTCGTCTGTCTTCAGCGGCGCGAGCGCGCTCGCGTTGTTCACGCAGAAGTCGATGCCACCGAAGCGCGCCACGGCTTCGTCCACGGCGCGCTGCACGTCGGCCTCTTCGCGCACGTCGCCCACCACGGCGAGCGCATGGCCACCCGCGGCGCGGATTTCGTCCGCGGCCGTGTGCACGGTGCCCGGCAGCCGGGGGTCCGGCGTGTCGGTCTTCGCCAGGAGCACGACATTGGCGCCCAGCCGGCCCGCGGCGATGCCGATGGCCAGCCCGATTCCACGGCTTCCTCCGGACATCAGCAGCGTGCGTCCCGCGAGTGGTTTCTGGGTCATCCTTCGTCCTTTTCGCGCGGGGCTCCCGGCTTGACGGCGGGAGCGTCACCCCGCTCGGCGCGACCTGGGGGTGAGGTGAGTTCGGGGAGGACGTCGCGGACGATGGTGATGAGCGACTCGCTCAGGAGCAGGTGCGCCTCCTCGCGGGAGAGGGTGCCACCGCGAATCCACTCGCGGATGGTGGCCTTCACCATGCCTGCGTAGGAGCGCATCATCGCGCGATGCCGGACGTCGCTGCCGACCTCCACCTTCATGCCGAGGAACTCGAGCGTCTTCGCCGCGGCCACGTCGTCCGCCGCGGAGATGATGCGTTCGACCTCCGGGTCCGCGATGCTGCCGGCGCCGGTGACGGCGACGTACGTCTTTCCGTGCGTCGCCACCGTGTCCAGGTACCACTCGACGCTGCGCTCCACGCGTTGGCGCAGGGTTCCCGTCGGGCTGACTTTCTCTTCGAGGCCGGGCATGAGCAGCATCCTCTTCACGACCTTCAGGTAGAGGTCCCGCTTCTGCCCGAAGTAGTGGTTGAGCAGCCCCCGGGCGACGCCGGCTTCCTTGGCGATGTCCGTGGTGGAGACGTCCGCGTAGGGCCGCTCGCCGAACAGGCGCATCGCGCACTCGAGGATCTGCTCCCTGCGCGCGTCCGGTTCCAGTCGCTTCCAGCGAGGCGCGGGCGCGGGACTCATGACTCACGCTCCCGCCACGGAAGGAACGTGGGCAGGTCCTCCTCCACGGTGCGGGCGAAGGACGGCGGCCGCTTCTGGAGGAAGGCCATGACGCCCTCCATGGCATCCGGGCTCTGGCCCAGCGTCGCGATGAGCTGGCTGTCCAGCGCGAAGGCCTGCTCGGGGGAGGGCAGGGCGCTCATCCGGTAGAGGGATTGACGGATGACGGCCACGGACACGGGCGCGGTGGTCTCCACCAGCTCGCGCGCCAGCGTGTACGCGGCGTCCAGCACCGCGTCGGGCTCATGGAGCGAGCGCACCAGCCCCGCGCTCAGCGCCTCCTCGGCGGGGATGAGCCGGCCGCTCACCATCCAGTCGAGCGCGCGGCCCATGCCCACCAGCCGGGGCAGGAACCAGCTGGAGCCCGCCTCCGGATAGATGCCCCGCCGGCTGAACACGAAGCCGAAGCGGCTGTCCTTGGAGGCGAGGCGGAAGTCCGCCGGCAGCAACATGGTGGAGCCCACGCCCACCGCGGCGCCCCGCACGGCGGCGATGACCGGCTTTCGCAGCGCGAACAACTGGCGCGTCACGCGCGTCGCCGGCTCCACCCAGCCGTTCTCCGGAGGGGCGCTGTTGGCGACCTCGAACGACAGCCCGCTCAGGTCCGCCCCCACACAGAAGTCCTTGCCGGCCCCCGTGAGGACGACGACGCGCACGGCCTCATTGGCGTTCGCCTGGGACAGCGCGTCCGCCAGCTCGTCCGCCATGGTCACCGTGAAGCCATTGCGCGCTTCGGGTCGGTTCAGCTCGAGGGTGGCGATCCGATCCGCGACCGAGAACCGGATGTGTTGGTAGCTCATGGCTGGGGCCTCATTGCTCCTGTGACGGTGATGATGGGAACTTGTTGGCGGAGTGTCAACAACAAGAGGCCTGCGAAGTCCTGCATGCCTTTCGACGTGTTGCGTCATCCGGGAGGCTGTCCTTCGGGTGCGAAGAGGAGTCACGTGGGACCGAGCCTAGAGCCGGGCTGGGGCCAATGCACCTCCGCGGTGACTCGCGGCGAAGGACGGCGCCTCGCGGGGTGTCTGTCTATTCGGAGGTTCGGACGGGGGCGCGACGTGACGGAAGTCTCCGTGCGCGCCCCTCGCATCCTGGCGTGTGGTGTGGGCCGGCCGGCTCGATTTCGAGACCTGGCGCGGGAGGACTGGCACTGGAACGCTGGAGCCCACGCAGTGCGGGTGCGCCGCGAGCCGAGGGCGTGGCTCGCGGCGCGCCGGGTGACTCAGTAGACCCAGACGCTCTTGGGCGCGAAGTCGAGCGGGCTGACCTGCGCGCCCGGTTCAATCATCTGGGGATAACCCTCGCAGTTCTCGTGGGGGAACAGCGCCGCGGCCTCGTCGTTCGTGTTGATGGCGGAGACGGCCCGGTCCTCCCAGCCGTGCTCGGGCAGGCCCACGCACGTCCCCGCACCACCCGGCGGCCAGGCCATGACATTCCAGACGGCGCCGGTGAAGTCAGGCCCGTCGAACAGGCAGAGGACACCCGACCAGGGACACGCGGCGGTGTCCTCGGCCGAGGCCTCGGAGGGGGTCAGCAGCACCGTCGCCGCCGCGAGCCCGAGCACCAGGAAGGAGCCCAGGCCCAGCAGACCTGAGCGGATGAAACGACGGGGATTCCGGCCGAACGTGTGCGATTGCATGGGATTGTCTCCTCTGCCCGTCCCGGGCGCATGTGGCGTGGGAATGGTGGCATTGCGACGGGAGAGGTGCCCTGGAGACGGATTCCCCAGGGGCAGTTCATCCGCTGGCGGACTGTTTGCGTTCACATGTCGGGAGAAGTCCCGTGCGCCTGGAATGAGTGTCTTTGATTGGACGCTCGGGAGAAGGCACCGCGCGAGCGCGTCAGAAATGTCCCCCGAGTCCGAGCACCGCCCGGTCATTGACGACGCCCAGCGAAGGCGTGAGCTTCATGGGGAGGCTGAGCCGGGTGCGGGTGGCGGCGGCTTCGTCGTCCTCCCAGTCCCAGTCGGACCCGGTGACGAGTCTGAGATAGCCCGCTCCGAGTGACAGCCCCAACATGATGCCCGTCAGCAAGCTGGTCCCACAGCCCTCACCGCCCGCGTCGTGTGCGGCGCAGACCGCGATGCCGGCGGCGAGCCCCGCGCCGGTGAGAATCAAGGGCACCAGCCAGACATGCGTGGGAATCACATCGCTGCTCGATGTGTGTCCATCGACGGAGAGGGCGCGCAGGCGGTTGCCCTCCGCCATGAGGCGCTGCCCGAAGAAGGGCCGGGACTCCGTCACTCGGGTGGAGCGTCCACGGGAGGAGAAGTCGAAGGCGCGGGGTGCGGCGAGGACGGTGCCAGGAGTGACAAGCCAGAGGCACAGCCCGACAGCGGCGAGGACAGGGTTCTTCATGGGGGAGTTTCACGAGGAGGCACAGGCCGGCCCGGCGTGCCAGGGAGCGAGCTTTTGTGCGCTTCCCGACGAAATGCGCGGGCGGATATTCACCCGGAGACCGGGTTTCTTCCGTGGCCTCCGAGGACGTGGCGCGCCCCCGTGTCTCCTGCTGGCTCCCGGTCGCGGACTCCCGCCCTACGACGGCTGGCTTCGCGTCACGCGGGCCCGCGCGGCCTGGAGGGTGTTCGCGAGCAGCATGGTGATGGTCATCGGGCCGACGCCCCCCGGCACGGGGGTGATGGCCTCGGCGACCTGGCTGACGGCGTCGAAGTCCACGTCGCCGACCATCTTGAAGCCTCGCGCCGAGCTGGCATCGGGGACGCGGTTCTGCCCCACGTCGATGACCACCACGCCGGGCTTCACCATGTCCGCGGTGATGAGGTTCTGCTTGCCCACCGCGACGATGAGGATGTCGGCCTGCCGGGTGAACGCGGCGAGGTCGGGGGTGTGCCGGTGGGTGATGGTGACGGTGGCGTCCGGGCCGGGGGCCATCAGGAGCGAGGCCAGCGGCTTGCTGACGATGAGGCTGCGTCCCACGATGACCACGTGCTTGCCCCGGGTCGGGATGTTCTCGCGACGCAGCATCTCCAGGATGCCCGCGGGGGTGCAGGGGATGAAGGCGCGCGGGTCGCCCACGAACGCCAGTCCGGCGTTCTGGGGATGGAAGCCATCCACGTCCTTGTCCGGGTGGATGTGCTCCAGGACGGCCTTGTAGGGGAGGTGCGCGGGGAGGGGGAGCTGGACGAGGATGCCGTGGACCGTCGCGTCCGAGTTCAGCCGGTCGATGACCGCGAACAGCTCTTCCTTGGACACGTCCTCGGGCAGGTTCAGCGTCTGGCCCTTCATCCCGAGCGTCTCACAGGCGCGCGTCTTGCTCGCGACATAGGCCTGGCTCGCGGGGTTGTTGCCCACCAGCACCACGGAGAGGCCAGGGGTGACTCCCGCGGCTTGGAGCTCCGCGACTTGCTGGGCCATCTCGGCCCGCATCACCCGGCTGATCTCGGTTCCATCGATGTTCCGCGCCATGGGTGGCTCCATACGCCAGATTCCTGGCGTCGACGCGCCCTTTCTGGGGCGTGGGCGGCTCGGATGTTGACCCGTCGCGGCTACGCCGGCTGGAGGAAGCGGCCGTCCACCAGGTGGTCAATCACTTCGCGCGCGGAGTGCGGGTCCAGCCGCGCCTTCGTCCCCAGTTGTGTCACGGCGCTGGAGACCGTCGCGGGCTGCTCGAAGGCGGCCAGGGCGGCGAGCAGGATGGCCCCGTCCTGTCCCTGGACGAGTGTCGGGTCGGAGAACTTGCGAGGGCTCACCGTCGGCGCGCACGTCAGGGTGATGCCGTCGACCGAGCGGAGGACCGTCACGGGCTCCTGGGCCACCTTGGCGGGAGCACGGTGGTGTCCCAGCCAGTCCCCCAGCGTGAATCGCTGAGTCGAAGGCGAGGTGTTCAGCAGCCGCGTCCGTCCATTGACGGCGACGCTGCGCCGCGTGTCGCGGTGCTTCCAGGCGAGCGCGTCCACCTGGTCGGAGTTGCGCTGCACGGCGGCCTCCAGCTCCGCGTCCCGGAAGCGAATCATCGGCACCGACACGTCGCCGGGCTCGCGCTGCTCGAAGTAGTCGAGGAACTCCGTGAACGTCTTCGCTTCGGTCACCATGTCGAAGCGCGCGGGATGTTCGGTGACCAGGGCGCCGGGCTGCGCCTCGAGCCGTTGATAGCCCACCACGCAGTCGAGGCTGATGACGCGCTCCACCAGTCGCAGCTCCTCCGCCAGCGCGGCCTTGCTGGTGAAGGGCAGGCCTCCGATGCCGGAGATCTCCATGTCCAGGTTCGGATGGCGGTGACAGGCGTCGATGACGTCGAGCAGCTCCCGGTCCTTCGCGCACGGCTTGAGCAGGCCCTTGCCCATCTGCTCCAGGCGCTGTTGTTCGGAGAAGCAGCCGATGTCGATGACCATGTAGACGCGCTTGAAGGTCCGGGCCAGCTCGGCGACGAGCTCCAGGCGAGGCACGCCCCACAGGAAGTACGTGCAGCAGTGCTTGGAGAGGTCCACGCCCGCCCAGGTGCTCCCCAGGAACTCCGCGGTGCTGCCCGCGAAGTCGTAGCGCATCTGCCACGTCTGGGGGGCGATCTCCTGGTGGTCCCGACGCACGCTCTGCTCGGAGCGCAGGAACGGCTTCGCGCGCCCGAAGGCCGCCTTCTGGTTGCCTCGGGCCCCGCCGCAGTAGAGGCAGTTCTCTCCGCAGCCCTTGCCCGGCGCGACCCAACCGGAGAACGAGTTGCGGTCCAGCTGGCTCAGGAAGAGCTCGTTGAAGTGCGAGTAGTAGATGTCCTCGGTGTTGGTGGCCCCCTGGATGTACGACAGGGGCAGCCTGCGAGACGTTCCCGAGGGGGAGCGCGTCACGCAGTTGGGCGGGGAGGGGTCGCCCTGGCAGATGGCCAGCAGCGGCACCTCGCCATCGCCCAGGACGACATGGTCGATGAAGTCGAACGCGTGCAGCTCCCTCCACCAGTACGACGCGGAGTTGCCGCCCACGACGATGCGAATCCCGGGGTCGATCTTCCGGAGCGTCCGGGCGATGAGCAGCGCGCGGTCCACGTGGTGGAACCACTTGAGGCTGATGCCCACCAGTCGTGGGCGGACCCGGGCGACGAGGCGCTCGAACGAGGCCACCACCTCCGCGTCCGTCTCATCGCCGTCGTACAGCCGCACGAAGGCCTCGATGCCGCCGCGTCGCAGGTAGCTTGCCAGGTAGAGGATGCCGCACGTGGCTTCGCCGGTTCCGGCGCCCACGAGGAGAACTGGCGAGAGCTCACGACCACCACCCATGCGACAAGCACCGACCTTTCCGAGGAAGGGGCAGAGTAGACGATCCAGGCCGCCGTCGGCTCGGGAATGGTGGGCACCCGCCGAGCGGGCGTCCGAGCGTCGCGGGGGCCGCCCGTACGTGAAGGCCCGGCCCTACCTCCTCCCGGGAAGTCAGAAGGACGGTCTCTCGCGGCGGCCGGGGCTTGCGTGTGTCAGCTCCGTGTCGTCGACACCTTCTCGAGAGCCTGGGACGCACGCCGTCTGACGGACATGTCTTGGTTGTAGCGTCGGGTGCTACAGAGACAGTGTCTTTGTTGCTCATTCCCGACGCCGACGCCAGACTTGTAGCATGGCATGTCACAGGGTCTGGATGGCTCATCGTGAATGATTTGTATTCAGGCTTGTCTTTGGCGGCTCAATCACAGCAGAGTGCGGGTCTCACTTCACCAGGAGGCCGTATGTCCGTTGCATCCTCAGCGTTGCTCTCGCGCAGTGGTGTGTCTCGCGGTTGGCTGTTCGGGGCCGCCGTGGCCATGGCGCTCGTCGTAGCTACCCCCGGTCGCGCGGACGCCCAGTGTACGAGCTGGCCGACCAACACCACCGTCACCCCTGGCGCGGCGTACTCCGACACCATCAATGTCTCGGGGCTGGCCTACGGGACGTACATCATCACCGCGTCCTTCTCGGGGAGCGCGGGACTCATCAACATGGCGTTCAGCGCGGTGCCCGGCGTGAGCTGGAGCAATGGCACGAAGGGCTTCATCGGCTCCTCGACGACGATGTATATGAGCTTCATCATGGCCCCCGGGGCGCTCCCGGGCCGCTGGTCGACGGTCACCATGAATGTCGCCAACACCGCGGGCCAGACGGTCTGCTCGTCCAGCTTCGTGGTGTTCGTGGCCGGGGACGCGTGCCCGGGCGACGTCGTCTGGAACGGGACCACTGTCGACGCGACCTTCGATGGCGCCAACTGCTACGTGGCTTCGATGCCGGCGGGTGACGGCTCGCCCTTCATGCACGCCAACAACTATTACATGACGCGCGGCCCGAACAACGTGTGTGAGGCGGGCTGGTTCGACGGCGCCAACTGCTACCTCGGCACGCCTCCCAGTGGGAAGTCGGGCTTCTTCTGGGGCTCGGCGTTCTACTACTCGCCCTGACGAACCCCGTCGTGACGGCCCCGCGCGGCGAGGAATGACCGCGCCGCGCGGGTGTGTCTTCAGCGGAAGGGCCCACGCACCTCGAAGGTGACGCCCTGGCCGTTCGTGCCGCGCTGCGAGCTGAAGTACAGCCGGTGCCCATCCGGACTGAACGCGGGACCGGTGAGCTCCGAGCCTCCATGGCCTTCGAGTTGGAGAAAGGGCGAGACCACGCGCTCCGGCTGAGGGGTGATGAGGCAGAGCTGGAGGTCATCCCCGTCCTCGGCCACGTAGAGGTCCCCCGAGCGAGACACGGTGACGTTGTCCACGCCGTGCAGGGGTGAATCCGGGAAGAGGTTGTCGTCGTAGAGGATCTCCACCTGTCCGGTGGAAGGCGTGTGGGCCCAGACGCGGTTGTCGCCCTTGGTGGTGAAGTAGACGGTGCCGCTGTCGTACCAGCAGCCCTCGCCGCCATCGAACGCGGTGGTCCAGAACCGCGCGGTCTGGAGCCACGCGGGGCTCGACGCGGAGACCTTCGTCCAGCTGAAGGACGCCGTTCCTTCCAGCGCGTTGCCGGACAACCGCGCGGCCTCGAGCGTGCCCGCCGCGAGCGACGGCCACTGGGACGGCGTGAAGCGGTAGAAGCGCCCATGGGGGCGGTCCTCCGTCAGGTACAGCCGGCGTCCCACGGGGTCCACCGCCACGGCTTCATGCGCGAAGGTGCCCAGCGCGGCGCGACGTTGACCCTGCGAGGGATTCAGCGGGTCGCATTCCCACACGTGTCCGCCATCCCATTCCTCACAGGACAGCCACGTGCTCCAGGGCGTTGGTCCTCCCGCGCAGTTGGCGATCGTCCCACCGAGGATGCGGTACGCACCCACCACGCCACCGCCGCCGTCGAAGCGGAGCGCGGAGGCACCGCCGAGCAGGGGCAATTCGCTGTTGGAGGTGTAGACCCAGCCCCCGTCACCGGTGGGAAAGCAGGTGCCACCATCGGGGCTGCCATGCCAGGTGTAGTCCGTGCCAGGGACGACCTCGTTCGTTTGGGCGACGATGCGAGAGGTGAAGCCCGCGGGAAGTCGCAGGCCCTGTGCATCCGGTGTCCCGGAGAGGGCGCCATAGGGGCCAGGGCCGGGCCGCGAGAGGGCCGCATAGGCCGCACGCCAGAAGCCGGGCCCGAGGACGAGCAGTCCGCTGCTCATCGCGGTGAGTCGAAGGAAGTTCCTGCGCTGCATGGGCCTGCTCCATTCGTGGACAGGCCCAGGAGACTGGTGCGTGCGAGGCACGGCGCCCATCGCGCCCCGAGGGCGTGGTCCTGTCCACCTCACGACGCCCAGCTCCGACCGCGTGGCTCGGGAGAACTCCCGTGAGCGGAGTGTCTCTCGCGCCGCGCCGCGCGCGTCCCTGTATGAAAGGGCGCGCGCGGCGGGGTTCTTCGGGCTTCGCTTGAACGCTCGGGGCTACATCTCCACCGGCGGCGTGCAGTTGACGTCCTGGCAGACATCACCGGGCGGGCAGTAGCAGCGGTCCGCCACGAGGATGTTCACCAGGGCCGAGGACTCACCCATGTGACTGAAGGTCCCCGGTGCGGTCTGCATGCGCATCCGCCACTGGAAGGCGTGAGGGCCCTGGGTCGTGGTGGGCGCGGTGGCCGTGAAGCTGAAGGTCCGCTCGTCGCCGGGTTTGACGCGGTCCCCCGGCTCCAGGGTGACGGACACGTGCCCCCAGTTGTTGCCCTGGAGATTGGGGAGCGGGGCCAGGTGGACGATGGCGCTGTCACCCCAGGTCGTGTCGCCCGAGTTCTTCATCGTGACGGTGACGGGGAAGCTCTGCCCAGGCTCCACGCGAGCGGGGACCGTCTGCCCGACGAACGTCGCGTCGGTGCGAGGAATGACCTGGATGAAGGTCAGCGGCGAGGCCTGCCCGAAACCTCCGGACTGGGTCTGCCACATCTGCCACCGCAGCGCGTAGGAGCGGACCTGCGTGGGCGCGTTGACGGTGACGTGGAACGTCTTCTCCGCGCCGGGCGCCACCTCTTCGCCGGGGGCCAGGGCTCCGTTGGAGTTGCTCCATTCAGGGAACAGGTTGCGGAGGGAGAAGCCGGTGTCGGCGCGCCAGGGCAGGGTGCCCGTGTTGCGCAACGTGACGTCGTAGACGAAGGAAGTGCCCGCCATCACGGTGGTGGGGCCGGACTGGCTGACGACGACCGCGTCCCGCGGCGGCAGCGTGACGTTGATGGTGATGGGTTCGGTGAATGCGCCGAAGTAGACCGGGGTGTCGAACCCATCCTGAACCATCCGCCAGTACATCGTGTAGGGACCGGGCGTGGTGGGCGCGGTGAGCATCGTGGAGAAGGTCAGCTCCTGACCGCGAGCCGCCGAGTCCGTCGGGTTGAGGTAGATGCGCTGGTGTCCCCACACGCTGCTCGTCGCCGGCTGGGAGCCCAGCCGATAGAACGTGGCCATGGTCCAGGTGTCGCTGCCCGTGTTCTTCATCGTGAAGGTGGCGTGGAAGGTGCTCCCCGCCACCACTGTGGTGGGCACGGACTGACGGACGAAGGCCGAGTCCCGGAACGGCACCGTGACGTTGATTTGAGTCAAGAACGAGGGCGCACCGAACAGGCCATGTCCCTCCTTCATCATCCGCCACTGGAAGGGATAGGTGCCCAACTCGTACGGCGTCCTGATGGCGAACAGGAAGGTCTTGGTCTCGAAGCGCCTGATGACCTCACCGGGCTCCAACTGGACGCGGTCCAGTCCCCAGAACGACGTGTTGTTGACGGGCTCGACGGCCTGGAGCCTGAATCCTGTCGCGGCGGTCCAGGGTTCGGTCCCCGTGTTCTGCATCATCACGGTGATGTTGTAGATGCGGTCAGCCTGCATGGTGGAGTCGACCCGCTGGAACACAATCCTCGCGTCCAGGGCGGGCGTGGCGCAGCGGAAGCTGACATCTCGTGAGAGGGTGGTTGCCTCACTGTCGCTGACGGTGAATCTCACCGTCGCGTCAGTGCCCGGCGTGCACGTGCCCGCCACCGAGATGGAGGTGGAGTTCTCGATGGTGAGGTTGGCGATGCTGGACCAGGACTGGGTGTAGGGCGTGACTCCTCCAAAGGGCCAGGGGACGGTGCAGGAGAAGGTGCTCGTGTTCGTCGCCGTGCCGGGAATCGACTCACACGTGGGGGAGGGAATCAGGAGGGGCGTGATGACCGCCTTGGAGGCATCCAGCATGCCGGCGCCGCACGTGTTCGCCGGGCATCCGGGGACGGCATTCACGGACTGGAGGAGCCGCTGGGTCACCTGGGCGACGGTCCAGTGGGGGCGCTGGGTCATGATGAGCGCGGCGACCCCCGCGACGTGGGGCGCGGCGAAGGACGTGCCGGAGATGTAGCGGTGGCAGAAGTCCGCCCCGAACACCGTGGGGCCGGGCTTGGACACGGCCCAGGCCGTCACGCTTCCACCCAGCCCATTATAGGGCCCCATCGGAGTGGGGTCGTCGCAGAGCAGCCCATTGCCGTAGACATCCGGGCCTCCGCCGGGCGCGGTGATGGTCACTCGGGGACCCCTGTTGCTGTAGGGGGCCAGGTGCCCGTTCGGCATGGTCGCGGCCACGGTGATGACCCCCTGACAGGACGCGGGTATCACCACGCTGGGGTCGCGATTGTCATTGCCCGCCGCGGCGACCACCACCACTCCGGCCTGGATGGCATTGGTGACGGCTTGCTGCAACAACGGAAAGTCGACGCAGCGCTCTTCAGTGGGCTCCAGGGTTCCGAAGCTCATGTTGATGACCTTGGCCCCGTTCAGGACGGCCCAGTTGATGGCCTTGGTCACGTTGCTCATGATGGGGCGGTCGGCGGTCGAGGAGATCTTCACGGGCATGAGAGGGCAATCCCTGCAGACTCCCGCGACGCCGTAGTTGTCCCACTTCGCGCCCAGGATTCCGGCCACCGCCAGGCCGTGGTGCCATCGGCCGTCGGAGGTCGGGTCCGGGTCGGAGACATTCGGCTGCTCGTAGCCGAAGTCGTGGCCTTGCCCCCAGCGATCATCGAGGTCCGGGTGCGCGAGCCGCCCGGAGTCCAGGACGGCGATCTTCACGTTGCCGGTGACGGTCTGCCAGGCCTCTGGCAGGTGGATGGCGGGGTAGTGCCATTGCAGGCCGTAGTACGGGTCAACGGGCTCGGACAGGTAGTCCATGTAGGGGTCCACGTGCGCGTATTCCACGTCGGAGCGCAGGCGGAGCTCCTCCACGGCGGCCGTGGTGAGGGACTCCTGCTCGGCCACGGACTTGTTCGTCAGCGCTTCGTTGGACGCGAGCGTCCAGAGCTCCGTGCCCCCGGAAAGGACGTCCGCCTGCTGGAACGTCAGGCCATGGAGCGTCATGGGCGCGCTGACGGAAGAGGCCTTGCCCTGCGGGGCTGGCCGGAACTTCACGAGGACGCGGCCCGGGACGAAGCGGGGGCGGG
>NZ_JABUMQ010000818.1:0-409 GCF_013336645.1 Myxococcus sp. CA039A
CGTCAACACGGGGTAGCAGACCAGAGCAGGGTGCATGGATGGATGACAGCGTGCCACCGTATGGGGTCCCGGACCATACTCAAAACGTCCTAGAATCCGCCTTCCCCCGGCTCCCTGGTGTGTCATGTCGGTTCCCCCCTCTTCGTCTGCGGCTGCCCCCCGGGGTGGCCTTGTCGCGCTGGCACTGCTGCTGGTCTACGTGGTCTGGGGCTCGACCTACCTGGGCATCGCCAAGGCCCTGCACGGCGGCGCACTGCCGCTGACGATGGTCTCCGGCAGCCGCTTCATCATTGCCGGCGGCCTGATGTTCCTGGCGCTGCGCCTGTTCTGGAAGCTGCCGAACCCGACCCTGCGGCAATGGCGCAACCTGGTCATCATGGGCGTGACCATGCTGGTGCTGGGCAACGGC
>NZ_JABUMQ010000819.1:0-409 GCF_013336645.1 Myxococcus sp. CA039A
GGTCAGGCCGGCGATGGTGGTTTCGTCCAGCGGGGTATCGAGGATGCGGTCCGAGCCGAAGCGCTGCTGCAGCCCGGCGGTGGCGCGGAACACGCCGCCGTTGACGCCCACGTCCTCGCCCAGCACCAGCACCGACGGGTCGTGTTCCAGCTCCCAGGCCAGCGCCTGGGTGATGGCTTCGATGAGGGTGATCGGGGTGGTGGTCATGCTCTCTTCTCCGCGCGCGACCGCAGCGCTGTCGGCGGCGTTGGTGTGCGCGCCGGGCGCGCCGTTCTTGATCTCATCCATGGCGCTTCTCCAGGGCGATCGCCTGGGCACGCTGGGCCAGCAGGTCCGGCGGCGGATCGGCATACAGGAAGTCGAACATCGCCTCGACCGGCTGCACCGGCGTGTTGAGGTACAGGTTCAC
>NZ_JABUMQ010000820.1:0-408 GCF_013336645.1 Myxococcus sp. CA039A
ATTGTTTACCTCATCCTAAAATATAATATAAATGCCTATAAAGTTCAAATAGAAAGTAGCGAACATAATGATAACGTATCGTTATAGGTTTTCGATAAAGCACGCTATCGATTCAATATCGTCCGGCTGAAAAACAGGGCAGTCCGGAACACGGTGTTCGGCCAAAGCAACATCGGTTGTAACCCAAGCGACGGGCGGAACCGGGAGGGAGCTAACGATATCCGCCTGCTCTTCGGTACGGAAGACGGCGATTTTCGCGTGCGGCTCGCGCTTGAATCCTTCCACGAAAATATACTGGTAGCGCTCCTGCAGCGTTTCGATCATATCGGATAGCGGCATCATCCGACGTTCATAGGTCCGGACGGCATCCGGCGATATGACAATGGAAGCCGAGGCCCCCGATTGAAT
>NZ_JABUMQ010000821.1:0-408 GCF_013336645.1 Myxococcus sp. CA039A
GATTGCGTCGCTAGCAGGCTGGGCGAAGACACTGGGACACTTGCCGATGAACTCCGTCATCTTCGGGCCGATGGCCGTCTCGACGTCCTGCACCGTGAGCTTCTCGCAACAGCTCGCCTTGCGAGACGGGCAGTGCGCACGCTTGGACAGCATGGCCATCCGCATGAAGTCACGGAAATCATCGGGCGAGCGGAAGACCTGACACCCCTCGGAGAAGTCGTTCACCTCGCGTCCCCGTCTCCAGGAGCCGTTCTCTCCGTCGACCGAGTAGTGGATATTGGTGGCGCCGGCGGTGCCGAAGACGACGAGCACCTCGCGCTCCGTCAGTCGCAGGGTCCTGGGTGGAGGAGGGGGCGCCGGCTCGGCGGGAAGTCCCGGAGCGTTGGTGAGGACCGGAGGCGTGGGGAC
>NZ_JABUMQ010000822.1:0-407 GCF_013336645.1 Myxococcus sp. CA039A
GCCTCGAACAGGCTGACGCCGGCGGCGACGGACACGTTCAGGCTCTCGATCTCGCCCGGCATCGGGATCTTGACCAGGCCATCGCAGTTCTCGCGGGTCAGGCGGCGCAGGCCATCGGCTTCGCCGCCCAGCACCAGCGCGATGTTGCCCTTCAGGTCCAGCTGGTACAGCGAGGCCGTGGCTTCACCGGCCAGGCCGTAGATCCACACGCCCTGCTTCTGCAGGTCCTTCAGGCAGCGCGAGAGGTTGGTCACCGCCACCACCGGGATCAGGTCGGCGGCACCGGCCGAAGTCTTGCGCACAGTGGCATTGACCGTGGCCGACTTGTCCTTCGGGATGATCACCGCGGTCGCCCCGGCGGCAGCGGCCGAGCGCAGGCAGGCGCCGAGGTTGTGCGGGTCCTGCAC
>NZ_JABUMQ010000823.1:0-405 GCF_013336645.1 Myxococcus sp. CA039A
CCCGCCCGGTGGCCCGAGCAGGTAAAGAATCTGTTTGCGCTCTTCAAGACCCTGCGCGGCATGCTTGAAGAAGGAGACGATCTGCTCGATCGTATCTTCCATGCCGTAGAACTCCCGGAAGGCCGGGTAGATCTTGATGACTTTGTTGAAGAACAACCGCGACAGCCGCGGATCGTGGTGAGTGTCCACCAGTTCGGGCTGTCCGATTGCGGTGAGCATGCGCTCAGCGGCGGTCGCGTAGGCGGTCGAGTCTTTTTTGCAGATATCCAGATACTCCTGGATGCTGTACTCGTCCTCTTTGCGTGCTTCAAAACGCGTTGCGTAGTGGCGGAAAATATCCATATCTCCCCCGTAGATTTCTTCCCTACTCCACACCAACAAGCGAGAGCCAGGCTAGTTCTTGCG
>NZ_JABUMQ010000824.1:0-405 GCF_013336645.1 Myxococcus sp. CA039A
CCCCCTCGCCCTGGCCGCCCTGCTCGCCCTCCCTGGCTGTGCGCAGAACGATGAACCGGCCCTCTGCAACTTGTCGCTCCCAGGGGAAGCGCCAGGCATCGACCCACTGCTCGTCCCGGTGGGCGCTCCCGCGGCGATGCGCGTGGACATCGCCACCCGGACGCTCCAGTGCGAAAGCGGCAAGACGGCCCAGGCTCCCGACACCGCCACCGCGGAGGTCTTCGACCCGGAGAACCAACTCATCCCCTCCGAGGTCTCCCTGCAGGCGTCGGGCACGGTGGCCACGCTGAGCTTCACGCCCACCGTCGTGGGTCGGCACCACGTCATCCTCGCCTTCACCCCGGTGGGTGGCATCCGGCAGCTCGGCATCTATGCGGCGAGCCACTGGGCGGGGGCTCCCTCCCC
>NZ_JABUMQ010000825.1:0-404 GCF_013336645.1 Myxococcus sp. CA039A
GATTTTCACATTCGTTCCCCAATCGTAAGTGCCGCGGTCCGGCGTATGCTGTCCGATCAGCGTCTTGAGCAGCGTCGATTTGCCGATGCCGTTGGGACCGATCAAAGCGGCCGTATCGCCGCGGCGCAGCTGGAATGATACATTGCGGATCAGCGGATTTTGCCCGTCATATGAAACGGCAATTCCCCGGACGTCCAGAACCTCGCGACCGGAAGGAGTCTCCACCTCAAAGGAAAAGCTCGCCCGTTTCAAATCTCCGAGAGGCTTGTCGAGGCGCTCCATTTTTTCCAGTGCTTTGCGGCGGCTCTGCGCCCGCTTGGTCGTTGAAGCGCGAACGATGTTGCGCTGAATGAACTCCTCCATTTTGGCAATCTCGTCCTGCTGCTTTTCGAACTGCTTTAGCT
>NZ_JABUMQ010000826.1:0-403 GCF_013336645.1 Myxococcus sp. CA039A
GGATGTTCTGGGTGAGCACCTCGGCGGGAGTCTCCTCGCCGCCCTCCGAGCCGGTCTCGCTCGCCCTGAGCATGGCGATCGAGCGTTCCACTGCGTCCTCCGTCATCGGCTGACCGGTGCGGAGCACCAGCATCATCTCGTCGAACAGGCGCTGGATCAGCGCGACTTCCGCCGCGTCGCCGACCGCGCTCACCTGGTTGCCCCGGACGTGGATGTCCGCCTGCGGGAACGACCGCTCGATCACTCGGAGCAGGGCGTCACCGGAGCCGAGCAGGGTGACCATCGGGTGCTTGGCGGGGACCGTGAACTGGGCGCGGGCCTGTCCGGGCGCCCCGTCCTGGGGCGATCCGTCGTGGGCTGTGGGTGTCTGCGTCATGGGCCGGCACTGTGGCCTGCACATACC
>NZ_JABUMQ010000827.1:0-403 GCF_013336645.1 Myxococcus sp. CA039A
GCCACAAGCTGATCGACGGTGTGGTGTGGGACGGCAAGGACCCTAAGAAATACGCCGACGGCTTCAAGATCAAGGCCTGAAGCACCCCGCCCGAGCGACGTTGAACCCAGGAGATTTCCCATGGTCAGTGCTGTCTTTCACACACCGCTGGACGCCCCGTCCGCCGCGGACCCATCTACTACCAAATCCATAGCGCCTGGCGCTTTATCCATGAGCGCTACAGCCCAAAACGCTTCCAAAACCAAGGCTTCGGCGTCCGCCAAGCCAGCCACCCGTGACATGGCCGCGTGGTCGCGCAACTTCTGGATGGCGGTGCTTCCGCCGACCTGCGGCATTGCGCTGCTGGTCGTGGTGTGGTCGATGGTGTCTGCCTCTACTGGCAAGAGCATTCCGGGCCCTCTGG